>CAXNGA010000250.1:0-3914 GCA_964201375.1 Kaistiaceae bacterium | reverse complement strand
GCCGCATGGTGGACGAGTTCTCGTCGTTCGCCCGCATGCCGAAGCCCGCGCTCGCCCCGCACGATCTGCGGAAGTCGTTGCGCGAGGCGGTCTTCATGATGCAGACCGGCTACCCCGACATCGAGATCAAGCTCGCGATGGCGGACCATGCGCTGGTCGGCCGGTTCGACGAGCGCCTCATCGCGCAGGTGCTGACAAACCTCATCAAGAATGCCACCGAGGCGATCACGGCGGTGCCCGGGCGGACCGAGAAGGGCCGGATCGAAGTGCGGGCCGCGATCAACGACAGGTCGATCGTGCTCGACGTGATCGACAATGGCGTCGGCCTGCCGCGGGAGAACCGCCAGCTGATTCTCGAGCCCTACATGACGACGCGCGAGAAGGGGACCGGACTCGGACTCGCAATCGTCAAGAAGATCGTCGAAGACCATGCCGGACGGATCGACCTTCTCGATGCGCCGGCCGTTGCCGCAGGCGGCCATGGCGCCATGATCCGCCTTACTTTCCCCGAACTTGATGGGTCCAAGAGCGCCTCGCCCGGCGAGGCGGCAGCCCGAGTTTCCCAGAGAGCGGCCGTGGCGGCGGCTGACAACGACGCCCTAGCCCCCGTTGCCGAGTGAGCCATGACGTCTGACATTCTGATCGTCGACGATGAAGCCGACATCCGCGAGCTCGTGGCGGGCATCCTGTCCGACGAGGGCCACGGAACGCGGGTTGCCGGCGACGCCGACCAGGCGCTCACCGAGATCGGCAGGCGCAGACCGTCGCTGGTCTTCCTCGACATCTGGCTCCAGGGCAGCCGCATGGACGGGCTGGCGCTGCTGGACGAGATCCGCCGCCGCTACGACGACATCCCGATCGTGATGATCTCCGGGCACGGCAACGTCGAAACCGCCGTCTCCGCCATCAAGCGCGGCGCCTACGACTACATCGAGAAGCCGTTCAAGTCCGACCGCCTGATCCTCGTCGCGAAGCTCGCGCTGGATGCCTTCCGCGTCCGGCGCCAGCTCCGCGAACTCCAGGAGCGCCTCGGCGACACGCTCGGCCTCGTCGGCTCGTCGCCTGCGGTCAACCAGCTCCGTCAGCAGGTGGAGAAGATCGCCAAGACCAACAGCCGCGTCCTCATCTCCGGCCCGTCGGGCTCGGGGAAGGAACTGGTCGCAAGGCTGATCCACTCGTACTCGGCGCGGAGCACGGGGCCGTTCGCGCACCTCCATTCCGCGACGATCGTGCCCGACCGGATGGAGCACGAGCTGTTCGGCACCGAGGCGAACGGCGCGGGCGCGCGGAAGGTCGGCGCGCTCGAGGAGGCCGACGGCGGAACGCTGTATTTCGACGAGATCGCCGACATGCCGCGCGAGACTCAGGGCAAGATGCTCCGCGTCCTCGTCGAGCAGAGCTTCCAGCGGCTCGGCGGCGCTTCGAAGGTGACGGTGGACGTCCGCATCATCTCGTCGACGGCGCGGAACCTCAAGGCCGAGATCGCCAATGGCGCGCTCCGCGACGAGCTCTACCATCGCCTCGCCGTCGTCGGCGTCGAGATTCCCGCGCTCGCCGACCGCCGCGAGGACATCCCTGCGCTGATCGAGCATTTCGTGGCGCAGATCTCGCGCCAGACCGGCCTGCCGGCGCGGCAGGTCGCGCCGGACGCCATGGCCGTGCTGCAGGCCCATGACTGGCCGGGCAATGTCCGCCAGCTCCGCAACAACGTCGAGCGGCTGCTGATCCTGGCGCGCGGGGGCGCCGCTGACGTCATCACGGCGGACATGCTGCCTTCCGAGGTCGGCGACATGCTGCCCGCCACGCCCGGCAAGAAGGGCGGGGAGCACCTGATGGCGCTGCCGCTCCGCGAGGCACGGGAGATCTTCGAACGGGAGTATCTTTCGGCCCAGCTGGCGCGATTCGGGGGCAACATCTCGCGGACCGCAGAGTTCGTCGGCATGGAGCGATCGGCGCTCCACCGGAAACTGAAGTCGCTCAGCATCGACTGAGCCGGCGGCAAGGCGGGCACCACAATGCGCGTTGTCATCTGCGGCGCCGGCCAGGTCGGCTACGGCATCGCGGAGCGTCTCGCCGCCGAGCAGCACGACGTCTCGGTCATCGACACGCAGCCGCAGCTCGTGCAGGCCGTGCGCGATACGCTCGATGTACGGGCGATCGTCGGCAATGGCGCCCACCCCGACGTGCTGGCCGAGGCGGGGGTCGAGGGCGCCGACATGATCGTCGCCGTCACGCTCAACGACGAAGTGAACATGATCGCGTGCCAGGTTGCGCACTCGCTCTTCAGCGTGCCGACCAAGATCGCCCGCATCCGGTCCCGCGCCTATCGCGAGGCGCACTGGAGCAACCTGTTCTCGAACGAGAACCTCCCGATCGACGTCATCATCTCGCCGGAAGTCGAGGTCGGCGAGATGGTCGTGCGCCGCCTCGAACTGCCGGGCGCGGTCGACATCGTTCGCTTCGCCGACGACAAGGTCGTGGTCGTCGGGGTCGAGTGCAAGCAGGACTGTCCCGTCGTCGATACGCCCCTCGACCAGCTCTCCGAGCTGTTCCCGGATCTCGATGCTGTCGTGGTCGGCATCTTCCGGAACGGCGTTCATCACGTTCCCCACTCCGAGGATTTCATGCTCGCCGGCGACCTCGTATACGTGGTCGCCAATGCGGATCATATCCGCCGGACCCTCTCGGTCTTCGGCCATGAGGAGCAGGAAGCAACGCGCGTCGTCATCGCCGGCGGCGGCAACATCGGCTTCTACGTCGCCTCCGCGCTCGAGCGGCGGAAGGCGCGGACGAACGTCAAGGTGATCGAGCCATCGCGCGAACGCGCAGCGGCGATTGCCGACCAGCTCCGCAGCACGATCGTCCTCAACGGCAGCGCGCTCAACCGCGAGATCCTGCGCGAGGCCGACATCGAGGAGACCGACACGCTGGTCGCGGTCACCAATGACGACAAGATCAATCTCCTCGCCTGCGTCATGGCCAAGCGCCTCGGTGCCAAGCGCACGCTGACCCTGGTCAACGACCCCTCGTTCGGCGGGCTCACGTCGCGGCTCGACATCGATGCCGTCGTCAACCCGCGTGCCGTGACGGTGTCGCGCGTCCTGCAGCACGTCCGCCGCGGCCGCGTGCGGGCGGTGTATTCGATCGGGAATGGCGAGGCGGAGGTGCTGGAGGCCGAGGCCCTCGAGACGTCGCCTCTCGTCGGCCGGCCACTCCGCGACCTCGACCTCCCGGACGGCATCAGGATCGGCGCGATCTATCGCGGCGGCAAGGTGCTGATGCCGAAGGGCGGGCTGGTCGTTCAGGCCAAGGACCGCGTGATTCTTTACGCCGCCGCCGAGCGCGTCAGGGCGGTGGAGCAGATGTTCCGCGTAAGCCTCGAGTTCTTCTAGCGGGGCCTCCTCGCGACAACCTCCGCGGAGCTGACGGAGCCCATGTCCCGTATCGCCTATGTCAACGGTCGCTATGTCCCCCTCGCCGAGGCGGCGGTTCACGTCGAGGATCGCGGCTTCCAGTTCGGCGATGGCGTCTACGATGTCGCTGAAGTGCGGGGAGGGCGGCTCGTCGACGAGGACCGCCACCTCGCCCGCCTCCAGCGCTCGCTGCGCGAACTCCGCCTCAGTGCCCCGATGGCGATGTCGGCGATTGGCGTCGTGCTGCGCGAAGTGGTGCGGAGGAACCGCATCCGCGACGGCCTTGTCTACATACAGGTGACGCGCGGGACCGCGCCGCGCGACCACGCCTTCCCGGTGCCGGCGGTGCTACCCACGGTGGTCGTCACCGCGCGGCGGACCAGGCCGGTGGTGAAGGCGCGCGGCGAGACGGGCATCAAGGTCATCAGCGTGCCCGAGACACGCTGGGCGCGGGTCGACATCAAGACCGTGTCGCTGCTGCCCAACGCCCTGGCCCGGCAG
>CAXNGA010000249.1:0-3920 GCA_964201375.1 Kaistiaceae bacterium | reverse complement strand
CCCCTGCCAGGTGCTGGCCGACCTCATGACGATGATCGAGAAGCAGGGCGGGACCGATGGCAAGACCGTCGCCTGGACCGGTTCTTCCTCGAACGTGCTCATCTCCTGGATCCACGCCGCGCCACGCTTCGGCTTCAGGCTGAAGATCGCCACGCCCGCCGAATACGCGCCCGACCCGAGGGTGGTCGACTGGGCGCGGAGCGAGGGCGGCGAAGTCGAGATCGGCGGGGACCCCGAGTTTGCGGTGCGGGGCGCGGACTGCGTCATCACCGATACCTGGGTGTCGATGGGCGACACGGACGGCGAGCGGCGCCACAACGTGCTGAAACCCTACCAGGTCTCATCCCGGCTGATGGCGCTGGCCGAAAGGGACGCCATCTTCATGCACTGCCTCCCTGCCCACCGCGGCGACGAGGTCGAGGGTGCGGTGATGGACGGACCGCAGTCGGTCGTCTGGGACGAGGCCGAGAACCGGCTCCACGTCCAGAAGGGCATCCTCGCCTGGTGCTTTGGCGAGGCAGGGGCGTGACGGCCGACCAGCCGGTCGTCCAGAACAAGAGCAGTGCCGGGGACGACGCGGTCAGGCCCTTCCATGTGGAAGCGCTCGACGTGCGCGGCCGCGCGCTGCAGCTGGGCCCGGCTCTCGACGCCCTCCTCGGCCGGCACGACTATCCGACCCCGGTGTCGAAGCTGGTGGCCGAGGCGGTGGTGCTTGCCGCTCTCCTGGGCACGTCGCTGAAGTTCCAGGGGAAATTCATCCTCCAGACCAAGACCGAAGGGCCGGTCGACCTTCTCGTGGTCGAGTTCCGGACGCCCGGCGACCTCCGCGCCTACGCCCGGTTCAAGGCCGAAGCGGTGGCCGCCGCGGAAGCCGCGGGCGAGGCAACGCCCGGACGGCTCCTCGGCCGGGGGCTCCTTGCGCTGACGATCGACCAGGGCGAGGACATGCAGCGCTACCAGGGCATCGTCGCGCTCGAGGGCGGGACCCTCGAGGACGTGGCGCACACCTATTTCCGCCAGTCCGAGCAGATTCCGACCCGGGTCCGCCTCGCGGCCGCCGAACTGATGGTCCGCGAGGACGGCCAGGCCCGGCGTCACTGGCGCGCCGGTGGCCTCCTCGCCCAGTTCATGCCCGCCGCGCCCGAGCGGATGAAGCCGCGCGACCTTCCCGGCGGCGACCTGCCGGAAGGCGCCACCATCGAGGAGGAGGCAGCCGATGACGACGCGTGGGACGAGGCGCAGGCGCTCGTCGGCACCATCGCCGACATCGAGCTTCTCGATTCCGACGTGCCGGTCGACCGGCTGCTGTTCCGCCTATTCCACGAGCGGGGCGTCCGCGTGTTCGACCCGACGCCCGTTCGCGACAAGTGCAATTGCAGCCGCGAGCGCATCGCGGGCATCCTGCACCAGTTCACGGCGGAGGCCATCGACGCATCGATCGAGGACGGACGCATCGAAGTGAAGTGCGAGTTCTGCGGCACGAAGTACGACTTCGATCCGGCCGAGTTCCTGGCGAACCCGGAGGATCGAGCCGAGGCCGAGGGAGCGACAGGCGATGCTCCGCCGGACGGCGATACGCCGCCCGAGGATTCAAGGCCGGGAGACTGAGGGGCTTGGGAGCTTGGTGAATGGTGAGTAGTGAATAGTGAGTAGTGAATAGTGAGTAGTGAGTAGTGAGTAGTGAGTAGTGAGTAGTGAGTAGTGAGTGAGCGACGACACTCGCTCACTATTCACCACTCACTATTCACCACTGATACCACAAACTACCGCGGAGCGCGCTTGGCCAGGATGCGCTGGAGGGTGCGGCGATGCATGCCGAGGCGGCGGGCGGTTTCGGAAACGTTGCGCTCGCACAGTTCGTAGACCCGCTGGATGTGCTCCCAGCGGACGCGGTCGGCCGACATCGGGTTTTCCGGCGGCGCCGCCTTTTCGCCCGCCTCGCGGGTGAGCGCGGTGTAGATCTCGTCGGCGTCGGCAGGTTTGGCGAGGTAGTCCACCGCGCCGAGTTTGACCGCCGTCACGGCCGTAGCGATGTTGCCATAGCCGGTGAGGATGATGACGCGCGAATCCTCGCGCTTCCGGCGCAGCACTTCCACCACGTCGAGGCCGTGGCCGTCCTCGAGGCGAAGGTCGACGACCGCATAGGCGGGCGGGTCTTCCTCGACCATCCTGATGCCCTCGGCGACGCTTTCGGCGGTGCGTACCGTGAAGCCGCGGGTTTCCATCGCGCGGGCGAGGCGCTGTAGGAACGGCCGGTCGTCTTCGACGAGGAGGAGCGAGCGGGGTGGAGTTGGCGTGTTCATGGTGGTTGTGGGCATCACTCGGCGGGCTCGGCCAGTCCTGGACGCCCTTCGGGTGGGTTATAGGCCCCGTTTGTGCCAGAGCCAACCTGCAGGCGAGTCTCGTTGCGGCCCAACGCCATCTCATAGGCGGCGCGCGGCCAGGTGATCGTCACGATCGCCCCCGTCCGCGGCAGCGGGCGGTTGGCGAGCTTCAGTTTCGCACCGGACCGTTCAAGAAAGGTCTTCGCGATGAAGAAGCCGAGGCCGAGGCCGCCCGCGTCGTGGTCAGGTTTGCCCGGCTCGTTCGGCGTCGAGCGCGTGGTGACGTAGGGCTCGCCGATGCGGTCGATCACCTCGGGCGCAAAGCCGGGCCCGTCATCGGCGATCTCGACCGTCACCGTGGCCGGCGTCCAGGACGCCGTCACGTCGACGGTGTGGCGCGCGAAATCAACCGCATTCTCGATGAGGTTGCCGATGCCGTAAAGGGTCGCCGGGTTGTGCCGGCCGATGGGCTCGGGCCCGACCTGGGTGGCGACGCCGATCCGGACGTCGGCGTCGAGGTCCTTGTAGGGCTCGGCGGCGTCGGTGAGGAAATGGGTCAGCGGCTTGTGGTCCCGCGTCCAGTCCGTCTCGCCGGACAGTGATTTCAGCCGGCCGAGGATTTCGCGGCAGCGCTCGGCCTGGCTGACGAGGAGCTGGACGTCGGCCGCCTGCGGCGAGGCCGGGTCGAGTTCCTTCTGGAGTTCCTTGGCGACGACGGTGATGGTCACAAGCGGCGTGCCGAGTTCGTGTGCGGCGGCAGCGGCAAGGCCGTCGAGCTGGGAGAGATGATGCTCCCGCGCCAGCACCAGTTCGGTCGCCGCGAGCGCGGTGGCAAGCTTCCGGGACTCGGTGGTGACGCGGAACGTGTAGATCGCCGCGAAGGTCAGCGCCGAAAGGTTCGCCAGCCAGATGCCGCCGACATAGAGGAGCGGCATCCGGATATCGAGCGCTGCCTCATCCGGCCAGGGCAGTGGCTGATGGTACTGCCAGAGCAGCGTCGTCAATGCGATCGTGAGGAGGCCGAGACCCAGCGTGTAGCGCATCGATAGCGACGAGGCCGACACGAGAACCGGCACGAGAAGGAGCAGAGCGAACGGGTTCTCGAGGCCGCCGGTGAGATAGAGGAGCCCGGACAGTTGCAGCGAATCGTAAGCAAGGAGGGCAGAGGCCTGGTTGTCCGAGACGCGGTGCGTCGATGGGAATTTCAGCTTCAGGAACAGGTTCAGCCAGGCCGACGCGGCGGTCAGAGCAAAGCATGCACCAACCGCCATCGGGTAGCCGAGGAACACGCCGACCACGAGGATTGCCGCCGTCTGGCCGGCGATCGCGACCCAGCGAAGGCCGATCAGCGTGTCCAGCTTGATCGGCGATTGCGAAAAGGCGACGGGCGGGTGCGCTAGGGTAGGCATGGAGGTCTGAGGTGGCTCCGTTTGTCTGAGCAGCATTTCTGGCTGGATAAGTGGAGGCCCTGCCGGGTTCAGGCTGCCGCGATCTGCGGGAGCGGGGTGAAGTAGGCCTCGTCCGGCGTCTGCCGGTCAAGGCTCGAATGAGGTCTGCGGGCATTGTAGAAGCCGAGATAGCGGCCGATCGAGGCGC
>CAXNGA010000248.1:0-3930 GCA_964201375.1 Kaistiaceae bacterium | reverse complement strand
CCGCTCGGTCGTCGATCTCCAGGCCGCCATCAATCGCTTCGTCGAGGAAACCAACCAGATGCCCAAGCCTTTCACCTGGACCGCCGATCCCGACAGAATCATCGCCGCCGTCAGGCGAGGGCACCAAGTGTTAGATTCCATCCACTAGGCTATTTCGGGATCCGGCGGGTGCCGGATGAGAGCGGGGGCAGGCAGCGCCATTGCTGTCGAAAAGAGAAGGAAGGCGGCTGGAAATGCTCAAGAAGATACTGGCTCTGGTGGCGGCGGCGGCTCTCGCGGGCTGCACGGTGGTGGTTCCGGGCGCGTTCCCGAACCCCAACGCTCCGCCGACCTACGGCTCGGCGACCGTCAATGCGGGCTTCACGCGCACCGTTCAGGTGAACGCGGGCGGTCCGATCCCGGCCTCGTCGGTCGGCAATTGCCGCGGCTTCATCAATGGGCCGCCGGACTTCAACGTCCAGTTCAACACTATCATCGGCCTCCTGCCGCTCACCGTCTCGGTGCAGGCCGCGACCGACACGACCCTCGTCGTCCAGACGCCGAGCGGCCAGTGGCTGTGCGACGACGATTCCGGCGGCGCGCTCAACCCGCGCATCCAGATCAACAGCCCGGTGGCTGGCGTCTACAAGGTCTGGGTCGGCAACTACTCCGGCGCCGCCGGCTTCTTCCCGCCCGCCACACTGCGCTTCAACTAGGCGCACGGCGGATTCAGCGATCGGCCCGGCGGGGGAGACTCCGCCGGGCCTTTTTTTGGCAGGAGGGCTCGGGCGTGCACTTGCGACTGTTCTGGGTTCGCTTCGAGCGAATAGCGCAGCCAACATTCCTGAATCTAGGCTGTGGTGTCACCGCCCTGGATCGGGACGATGCGCTGGCTCTACTCGAGGAATGCTTCGTAAGGCTTTCCATCGTCGAGAAGATGCCAAGGGTTGATTGCGTCATTGAAGACGTCAGCTTCGAGGATCTCGAGCAGAACCACGTTGCGCCCAATGTTGGAAATATGGCGGCGCGCGGCGTTTGGTTCCCCGCGGTCAACAACGCCCCTGCCTGACCAGCGCCGCCGAATATTCGTAGTGCATTTATTGACGATCGAGTCCGCGCGCCCTATCTTTGCGTGACATGCTCATCTTCTGGGACGAACCGAAGCGCGCTGCGAACCTGATTAAGCACGGCCTCGATTTCGCGCGGCTGACCGACGGCTTCTTCCTTGATGCGTTGATCGTTGCCGCGCGCGATGACCGGTACAAGGCTCTGGGTCGCCTGGGTGACGGCGGGCGTCTGGTCGTCGTCGTCTTCAAGCCCCTCGGTAGGGAAGCGCTTTCGATCATCAGCATGAGGTCTGCGAACACGAAGGAACGGAGATCTGTCGATGACGAAGTCTGAAACGTCCACGCGCAGCCGCGCCGTCACGGTCGGTTCTCGCAAAAAGCCGGCAGGCGGCGTGGGTGCCCGGCCCCCTCGCCGAAATGCGCGGCGTTCGGTCGAGTATGATCCGTCAGTTCATGGCGCGCTCGGAATCACAGCCGAGGATTGGGCGGCGGCGTCCGACAATCCTCCGCTCAGCGGTGAGGAACTGGGGTCAGCCCGACCGTTCGCGGAGGTGTTCCCCACCATCGCCGAGAAGATGCGTCGCGGCCCGGGCCGGCCGCCGCTCGACACACCGAAACGTCAGGTGACGATCCGGCTCGACGACGAGGTCGTCCAGGCATTCCGGCGCGACGGCAAGGGCTGGCAGGCCCGCATGAACGCCGCGCTCCGGAAGGCCGCCGGCCTTTAGGGAGCCGGGGGGCCGGCCAACGAAGTCCCTACCGGTACCCCGCCGCCTGCAGCTCGAACAGCTCGGCATACCTTCCGCCCGCCGCCAGAAGTTCCTCGTGCGTGCCCGACGCCTCCACCGTGCCGTCGGCCATCACGAGGATGCGGTCGGCCATGCGGACGGACGAGAAGCGGTGCGAGATCAGCACCACCGTGCGACCCTCGGAGAGCTCCTTGAAGCGCTCGAACACTTCGAACTCGGAGCGGGCGTCGAGCGATGCGGTAGGCTCGTCGAGGATGAGGACGGCAGCGTCGCGCATGTAGGCGCGGGCGAGCGCGATCTTCTGCCATTCACCGCCGGAGAGATCGACGCCGCCGCGGAAACGGCGGCCGATCATCTGGTCGTAGCCCTTCGGCAGCCTGGCCACGACGTCGCTCGCAAGGCCGCGGCGTGCGGCTTCCTCGATGCGAGGACGATCGTCGCGCGCATCGATCCGGCCGATGGCGATGTTGTCGGCGGCGGACAGGTGATAGCGGATGAAATCCTGGAAGATGACGCCGATATTGGCCCGCAGCGCGTCGAGGTCGTATTCGCGGAGGTCGTGGCCGTCGAGGAGGATGCGGCCCTCGTCGGGGTCGTAGAGCCGGGCGAGGAGCTTCACCAGCGTCGTCTTGCCGGCGCCGTTCTCGCCCACGAGTGCCAGAACCTCGCCGGCGTGGAGGGTGAAGTCGAGGTGGCGCACCGCCCAGCGCTCCGCGCCGGGATAGATGAAGCCGACGTCGTCGAAGACAAAGCCGGTCTCGATCCTCGCGGGAAATGGCCGGGCGGCCTGCGGCGCGAGGATTTCGGGTTCGATCTCGAAGAAGGAGAAGAGGTCCTGCAGGAACATCGCCTGGCCGGCGATGTCGGAGAAGGACGTCAGGAACGTCTCGAGCAGACCCCGGAGGCGAAGGAACGAGCCGGCGAGGAAGGTGAGGTCGCCGATCGTGAAATGGCCCGACAGGGTCTGCCAGGCGAGATAGGCGTAGGCGATGTAGTAGCCGACCGTGCCGATCGAGGTGAGCGCGCCGCCCCAGCTCGCGCGCCGGATCGCAAGCTTCCGGTTAGCGTCGTAGATGCTGAGCGCCAGGACGCGATAGCGCTCGATCAGGAACGGCGCGATCGAGAAGATCTTCACTTCCTTGGCGGTCTCGACCGAGGCGCCGGTCTGCCTGATATAGTCGAGTTCGCGCCGTTGCGCCGACCGCTCCCAGGCGAGGATGTAGCCCTTCCCGTTGAAATGGATCTCGCCGAGGAAGGACGGGACGAGCGCCACGACGAGGAGGACGATCAGCCAGGGCGACAGGATGATGAGGCCGGCCGCGAAACTCAGGACCGTCACGAAACTCTGCGCCTGGCCTAGGATCTGGCCGATCAGCGGGCTCCGCCCCATCGTCTGGCGGCGGGCGCGGTCGAGCTGATCCTGGAACTCGCTGTCCTCGAAATCCTCGAGGTCGAGCCTTGCGGCGTGTTCCATCAGCCTGATGGAAGTGGCGTTGGCGAACTGCTCCGACAGGAGCGCATCCACCAGCGACACGATGCGCCCCAGGACATCGGACAGCACCGCAAGGCCGAACTCGATCAGGAGCAGAGCCGTCAGGCGGTCGAGGAGGCCGCTGTCGAGCCAGGCGTCGAAGTCACCCGGCCCGTCCGGCAGCTGGGCGAGCATCACCACCTCGTCGATAATGAGCTTGGCCATATAGAGCGTGGCCACCGGCAGCAGCGCACGGATGAAGCGCAGGACGAGCGATGCGATCGTGAGCCCGCGGTTCGTACGCCACACCATCCGGATGAAGGGCGGGATGTTGCGTAGCGCGCCCATGCGGGCGCCAAGGCTCTGCTGCGGCGGCGGCATCGGCGCGCCCCCGCCAGCGCGCGGCGGGCGCGGATTGTCGGCCATGGTCATGCGCCGGAGTTTACCCGAACGTCAGTTCGAGGCCATCAGGACCGCGAGGATCGCGACATAGGTGAGTTGGTGGGCGAGCTGGTCGATGCCGAGCGCCAGCGACTGGTCGGCGGCATTGAGCTTGTGCCGGCGCCCGACCTGCTCCTTGGTCCAGTCGATGTGATAGTGGAGAATGAACTCGCCAAGGACGATGGCGGCACCGATCAGGAAGCCCGGCGGCATGATCAGGATT
>CAXNGA010000247.1:0-3932 GCA_964201375.1 Kaistiaceae bacterium | reverse complement strand
AGCGTTCTGGTCGGCGCGAGGCCGGCGACCGCCGCCGCAACCTCGCCGCGGGTCGTCTCGGCGGCCATCGCCGCTGCTTCGGCAATCTCGGCGGTGCCCGCGACCTGGCCGATGATGCGGAGCGAGGCCGGGATGTCGTCGAAGCGGCTGGCGCCGACATAGATCAGCGGCGCGCCGAGGGCGCCGAGCGCACCGGCGAGGTGCGGCTGGAGCGCGGCGTCGGCGATGATGAGATCCGGCGCCTGGGCAAGGATCAGTTCCGGCGACGGCGTGTAGGCGTTGCCGATGTCGGCCATCGCGTCGGCGCCCGGGACGCCGGTCGCCGTGGACGAGCGGGCAATGGCGGTACCGCCAGCGGCGTAGAGGAGTTCGAGCGCCGAGGGGCTCGTCGTCACGATCCGCTGCGGCGCGGCCTCGACGACGACCTGTCGGCCGATGAGGTCGGTGACGTTGGCGGGAAAGGCCTGGGCGAAGGCGGCCGCCGGCAACGTAGCGAGGGCGAGCGCAGCGAGCGCAATGCGTCTGATCATGGTTCGTTCTCTCCGAAAGGGTTTGGACACACGCGGGTCAAGGTCGTGCGGCCGGGCGGGCTTCCGTCCAGACTGCCGGCGGACCGGTCGGACGGCAGTCCCAAAAGCCATATTGGAATTACTCTAGATATCAATAACTTAGAAGACCGTCCCGAACAGTCCCATAGCACCCGCCGTCGTCCGATGCCAGTCCATGCGACGGCGAGGCAGAGGGGGAGGATGTCGAGGCGTCCTGTGGATCAGTGACGCCAGCTTCTGTCCGAGGCCGGACCCCAGAAGCGTCGCCACCCCGGCGCAGCGCGAACCTGGGGCGTTTCGGCCCCGGTCTGTGGCCGTGATCCCCGCTTTCGCCAGGATGGCGATATCGAACAAAATGAACCCGGCGGAAGCCCGCCGGGCCCGGGACCGTTGGCCGGACGAGGCCGAGGCGTGACCTACGACAGGTTCGCCGGAGGCGGAACGGAGACGCCCGTGCCGCGCTGCTGGCGCTGGCGGTACATGTTGGCGAAGTCGACAGGGTCGAGCATCAGCGGCAGGAACCCGCCGTTCCGGGTAGCGTCGGCGAGAATCTGCCGGGCGAACGGGAACAGGAGGCGCGGGACCTCGATCATCGTCAGCGGCTCGATCTGGTTGTCCGGCACATTGGTGAACCGCGCGATGCCACAATAAAGGAGTTCGATCGCGAACATCGTACGCTCGCCGTCCTTGGCGGCGCAGTCGAACTTGACCGCGACCTCCCAGTCACCCGACGGAAGGCGGGCCGACGTAACGTTGATACCGACATTGATCCGCGAGCCCTGGTCCCGATTCTGGATGACGCGCGGGCCATCGGGGTTTTCGAACGAGAAATCCTTCACGTACTGCGACAGGATGTTCATGCGTGGCCCTTCGGCTCCCGGGATGGGTCCGAGAGTCGGAGCGCCCGCACCGGCGCCATTCAAGTCGTTATCGGCCATCTCACCATTCCTCTGAAGCGCAGCGCGGCTCCCCCCGCGGCTCGCGCGGTGGGCTAGCACGCACTTGGGTCGCGAGACAAGGCGACGGCGCCAAGTCAGGTCCGGCGCGGGCCGTCCGTGGTGTCGCCCGCGTCGATGACCAAGGTAGTGGGGCCGGCCCCCGACCCCCAGCCGCGCCCCCTGGCCCGCGCGAAGGTCGCATCGAAGCCGGTCCGGAAGCGCGCCGCGAACGACGCGAAGATCCCGGCCCGCACTGCCGGAACGAGGAGAACCAGCGCGAAGATGTCCGACACGAAACCCGGGACGACGAGGAGAAGGCCTGCGACGAAGATGAGGGCCGTATCGGCGAATGCCTCGGCGGGGGCGCGCCCATGATCGACCTCGGCCCGGATGCGACCAACTGCGCCGAGGCCGTTGCGCTTCAGCAGCACGAAGCCGGAGACCATCGTCGCGATCAGCAGGAGGAGCATCAAGAGCGGGCCAAATGCGTCGGCCACGACGATCATGGAGACGACCTCCACCGCGACATAGGCGACGGCGAGAAGCGGAACGATCCTGAAAGGCATTCGCATTTGCGACCCTTGCTGCTAAGGCTTGGAGATGCGGGGCTGGTACAGCCCCTGTCAGACACCTAGATAGGAAGTGCTCCCGACGGCAGTAGTCCGCGGATCGTCCCTTTGGCACTTTCGGTCGCAGAACGTGGTCGTATGAACGGCGTGATCGACATCTACACAATCATCTTCCTGGCGCTCGCGGTGGTGATATTCCTCCGCCTGAGGAGCGTGCTTGGAAGGCGCACCGGCAGCGAGCGTCCGCCGTATGATCCTTTCGCGCGGCGCAATTCGGCTCCGCCGGCGGCTGGCGATGGCGAAAAGGTGATCACGCTCCCGCCGCGGCAGAACCGCGATGCCAGCCCCGCGCCCGTCACCGGTGAAGGGCCGGCCGATGCCGACGTCCGCATTCGTCCGGTCGCCGCGCCAGGCAGCGCTGTTGCGGAGCAGCTCAAGCGGCTGATGGCGGTAGACCGCACATTCGACCCTCAAGGTTTCCTCGAAGGCGCCAAGGTCGCCTACGAGATGGTCGTCACGGCCTTCGCCGAAGGCGACCGTCGCCAGCTCCGGCAGCTCCTTTCGCGCGAGGTCTATGACGGCTTCGACGGGGCAATCGTGGAGCGCGAGGGTCGCGACGAGAAGATCGAATTCCGCTTCGTCGGCTTCGAGAAGGTCGAGATCACCGAGGCCGCGATCCGCGGTAACAGCGCGCAGGTCACGGTACGGTTCAACTCGCAGCTCATTTCCGCGACCAAGGACAGCGCCGGCAAGGTAGTGGACGGCGACGAGACGAAGGTCAGCGATGTCACCGACATCTGGACCTTTGGCCGCGAAGTTGCCGCGCGCGACCCGAACTGGAAGCTCGTCGCTACCGAATCCGTCGAGTAGCGGCCAGGCCGCGGCCCGACCGACTGGAGCGTGGCACGATGAGCGGGCGACGAAGGCGGCCGCTCACGGATGAGGAACGGGCGCTGTGGGAAGCGGTGGCAAGGACCACCCAGCCGCTCGAACCCAGGAGCAAAGTGACGCGGAAGAAGGCCGTAGCGGCGGTTCCCGTCGCCCCGGAGCCCCCGGCTGAACAACGCGTGCCGTATGCTTCCAAGCCGTCGGCAAAGACCGTGGCTGCCGTGCCTCCTTCGGCGCGTGCCGCCGCCACGCCGCGCCGCCCGCCGCAGCCCGAACCTATCGACAGGCGCACGACCAGCAGGGTCGCACGCGGGACGATCGGCCTGGACGGGCGGCTCGACCTCCACGGCTTCACGCAGGACGAAGCCTACCGCCGACTGCTGGGTTTCCTCACCCAGGTACAGCATCGCGGCGGCAGCATGGTGCTCGTGATCACCGGCAAGGGATCGGACACCGGCAGGCCGGAGCGCGGCATCCTCCGACGCGTCGTACCCCAGTGGCTTGGATCCGCGCCCTTCCGCCCGCTCGTGTCGGCCTACGACGACGCCCACCGCCTCCACGGTGGCGGCGGCGCTCTCTACGTGCGGATCAGGAAGGCGTAGCCGCTGCCGTCGCCACGCCACCGTGTCGGTTTCTCTGCTGAATTCTTCATCGGCCTTGCGACGGCCGCTCGGCCGCGAACTGCCGCTTTCGGGGGGCCGGTTCCGGCTGCTGGCGTTCACGAGCAGATTGTTCGAGATTTGCGGGAGACCAACGATGCGACTTATCCTTGCCGCCAGCGCGTTCAGCGCCGCGCTCCTGCTGGCCGGAAGGGCCCTGTCGCAGATCGAGACGCCCGCCCCCGTCAGGACCGAGACCTCCCTCGAAGTCGTGACCGAAGAGGCCGCAGCGAGCGGATTTGCATCATTCCCTTGACGCGGCGGCGCGCCTAGACTTTTCGCTGTGGTGGGGAATCCTGCCCCGGAACGGTCGCGGGGTGCCCGCGTTCA
>CAXNGA010000246.1:0-3940 GCA_964201375.1 Kaistiaceae bacterium | reverse complement strand
CCGCAGGTATGAACACCGCGGCTGGATGACCTGGCTAGGAGTTTCCGCAAGCCCGCGCTTCGTGAAGTGCCCTCAGACGCTCGTCAAGCGAGTCTCAGGGATTGCGCCTCAGGACGGCCAACCTGACGGTCCTCAATGCAGAACTTGCCGTTCACCCAAAGGCGGAGGCCGCGCGGTGTCTGTGGCCGCGCGACCCTGGTGCCTCAGGGGTTGGAAGTGGACGCTGACGCCCGTCCGGAGGCCTAGACCACAGCAGCCGCCGATCGTGCCTAAAGCGCCGAGGACGCCGCCTTCGGCGTAGATCGACATGCGACGGCCGATACCGATCTCGACGCCGATGTCGCCCGCCATGAGAAGGACGGGGAAACCGATCGGATTCATGGCTTTCAGCCGGACATAGGGGAGGATCCGATCCTCGGCGCCGAGCGCCAGACCAACGCGAGCCGCGCCGCCCACCAGAGTACCGCCGGAAACTGCGACATTGGCCTCGAAGCCTACAACCAGGTTCCGGCGGACGATGTTGAAGCCGGCCTGGACCCCGGGCGAGAGGCCCGGCATCCACAGGCTGGAACCTGACGTAAAAGCCGCTCCAGTCGAGGACCGGCGCCGACACGACCACGGGCGCCGGGGCAATGCGCCCTCGTGGCCGGAATGCCACAGGAGGGCCGGACCGCCGGACGCCTCTCAGCCCGAGGCCTTCGCCTTGCCGCGCTTCTTCGCCGGCTTCTCCACCTTCGCGCGCCACGCATCAGCGAACGCACGCTCGGCCCACATCCGGAACTCCTCCGGCTCGTCGAACAGCCGCTCCGGCGCGCGCCAGTACGGCATCGGTATGTCCTTGCCGGTGTGTGACCTGAAGACGACCGGCGCCGAGCCCTCGGCCGCGAATTCGGTCGTCCGTTCCCCCTCGCACTTCAGGTAAAGCGTGTCCTCGACGGACATCGCGAACATGATCCCGTCCCGGAAGACACCGAGGCCGCCGAACATGTTCCTGATCGTCACGCCCGGCAGGGGTGCGAACTGCTCATCGAGGAAAGCCCTGAAACCGGGCGAGACAGCCATCGCCTAGTGCGAGTGATGGCCCGCATGCCCTTCGGCGGGCTGCAGCTTCACCGATTCGCCGCAGCCGCAGGCACCGACCTGGTTCGGATTGTCGAACGCAAAGCCAGCCGACAGCTTCGTCGCCCGGAAGTCCATCGTCGTGCCGAGGAGGAACATGAGCGCCCTGGCGTCGACGTAGACGGTCACGCCCTTGTCGGTGACGACGTCATCGGCAGGATTCGGCGTCTGGACCGGATCCATCGTGTAGGCCATGCCGGCGCAGCCGCCGTTCTTGACGCCGACGCGGACACCGGCGAGCGGCGGGTCGAAGCGGTTCACGATCTCGCGCACCTTTTCGGCGGCGGCCTCGGTGATCGTCATCACCTGGAATCTCGGACGTATCGTCATGGCCATGACTTCCTTCGCCCCCATCAATACCAGTTCAGCGCGACCTTGGCTTCGTCGGACATGCGCTCCACGGTCCAGGGCGGATCGAACACCATCGCCACCTCGACCTTGCCCACGCCGGGCACGGCACTGACGGCATTTTCGACCCAGACCGGCATCTCGCCGGCTACCGGGCAGCCAGGCGCGGTGAGCGTCATGTCGATGGCGACGTTCCGGTCGTCGTCGATGTCGATGCGGTAGATGAGGCCGAGTTCGTAGATGTCGGCCGGAATCTCCGGATCGTACACCGATTTCAGCGCGGCGATGATGTCGCTGGACAGGCGCTCGACCTCCTCCTCGGAGATCGCTGGAGCCGGCTCGGCCACCCCCGAGGCGGGCGCAGAATCGGGATTGAGCACGGCTTCCACCGCCTCAACCGCCTTGTCCGCAATCGTCCTGTCGTCCATCACAGTCACCCTTGCCGGCCGAAACGACCGCCGAGCCTCATCATGTGGCGCTCCGCTTGGCGCCTTTGAAGGGTCCCGGCACTATGGCCCGAAACCCTTCACGAAAACAGTCTCTTCGCCTTGAGCAGCCCGTCGGCCAGCCGGTCGATCTCGGCGAGCGTGTTGTACATGCCGAACGAGGCGCGGCAGGTCGCCGTGACGCCGAAGCGGCGCAGCAGCGGCTGCGCGCAGTGCGACCCCGCCCGGATCGCGATGCCCTCGCGGTCGAGCACCATCGACACGTCATGCGGGTGGGCGCCGGCGAGGTTGAAGGCAACGATCGCCCCCTTCCCAGGCGCGGTGCCGTAGATCGTCACGCCGTCGATCGCCGCCAGGCGCTCATGGGCGTAGTCGCGAAGACGCGCCTCGTGCGCGGCCACGCGCTCACGGCCGACCGATTCCATGTAGGCAATGGCGGCGCCAAGGCCGATCGCCTCGGCGATCGGCGGCGTGCCGGCCTCGAAGCGGTGCGGCGGATCGAGGTACGTGACCGTGTCGGTGGTCACCTCGCGGATCATCTCGCCGCCCCCCTGGTACGGCCGGAGCGAGGCGAGTTTCTCCGCGCGGCCGTAGACGGCGCCGATCGCGGTGGGGCCGTAGAGCTTGTGGCCCGTGACGACGTAGAAGTCGCAGCCGAGGTCCTGCACGTCGACCGGAAGGTGGACGGCACCCTGGCTGCCGTCGACGACGACGGTGATGCCGCGCTCATGGGCGATGCGGCTGATGTCCCTGATCGGCACGACGGTGCCGAGAACATTCGACATGTGGGTGATGGCGACCACCTTCGTCCGCGGCGTCAGCGCGGCCTCGAAGGCGTCGAGCGAGAAGGAACCGTCGTCCCCGACCGGCACCCATTTCAGCACCACGCCGTGCCGCTCGCGATGGAAGTGCCACGGCACGATGCTGGAGTGGTGCTCCATGATCGACAGCACCACCTCGTCGCCCGGCTTCAGCTGCGCGCCAAGCGATGACGCGACAAGGTTCAGCCCTTCCGTCGACGAACGGGTGAAGACGATCTCCTCGGTCGAACCGGCATTGAGGAACCGTCGGACCGCCTCGCGGGCCTCCTCGAACGCGTCGGTCGAGGCACTGGCGAGGAAATGGAGGCCGCGATGAACGTTGGCGTAGTCCTCGGCATAGGCGCGGACGACGCGATCGATCACGACCTTCGGCTTCTGGGCGGAGGCGCCGCTGTCGAGGTAGACGAGCGGCTTGCCATGGATCTGGCGCGAAAGGATCGGGAAGTCGCGGCGGATCGCCTCGACATCGAGGGTCGCATCCCCCGCTTCGCGCCCGCCGGCGCTCAATCCGCCGCTCCCGAGAGCCACGCATCGACCAGGGGCTCGAGTGAAGCTGCGAGCACCGGATCGCCGATGGCCTCGACCGGCTCGACCAGGAACGCCTTGAGGAGGAGCGCTTCCGCCTCCTTCCGCGGCACGCCGCGGGACCGGAGGTAGAAGACCGCCGCCTCGTCGAGCTGTCCGGTGGTGGCGCCGTGGCCGCACTGGACGTCGTCGGCGTAGATCTCCAGCTCGGGCTTGGCGGCAAACTCCGCATCGTCCGACAGGAGCAGCGTGTTGATCAGCATCCGCCCGTCGGTCTTCTGGGCGAGCGGACGCACCAGGATACGACCCTGGAATGCGCCAGCCGCCTGGTCCTTGGCGACGTTGCGGTAGAGGATGCGGCTCGTCGCGTTCGGCGCGGCGTGCTCGATAAGGAGAAGCACGTCGCCATGCGCGGTCGCCCCGAGCATGTTGGTACCGGAAGCCGCGAGCCTGGCGCCTTCGCCTTCCAGGCTCATGAAACCCTGGAGCCGCGAGAGGCCCGCGCCGGCCCGGACCGCGAGATGATCGAGCGTGGCGTTCTCCGCGACCCGCGCGCTGAACGTCGCGAGGTGCTGCGAGCGGTCGCCATCGGCGCCGATGTCGACGACGGTCGCCTTGCCGCCCGCCCCGACCGACAGGCCCAGCACCGTGTTCGCCTGATACAGGATGCCGAGCGGCCCC
>CAXNGA010000245.1:0-3946 GCA_964201375.1 Kaistiaceae bacterium | reverse complement strand
CTCGCGGGCGAGCTGCAATGAGTCGCCGACGACGTCCGCCACGCCGTGGAAAATCTGCGGCGTCTGGTAGTTGTGCGCGAGGATGACGGCGTTGCGGACCTTCTTGAGGTCGTTGATCGCCTTGATGTAGGGCGCGTGGACGGGCCACTCGATCGCTGGGATCGAGTGTTTCACGCGCTCATAGATCGGCGCGGTCTCGCGCGCGACCTCCTCGGTGTAATCGAGGTTCGGCTTGGGCAAAACGCTCAGCCCGAAGCGGGCAAAGCCACCTTGCGTCGCAAGGCCGTCACGATACATCGCCATCCTGTAATTCTCTCCAAGGAGAGGAGTTATGCTCATCATGAGCATATCTAGGGTACGCCTAGGAGAAATCAAGCCCGGGCCTCCCTTCCCGCAAGCAAGGGCCGGACTATAGGTCGATGCGGCGCCGGTGGCGAGTCGCGCGCAATGACGCGGCCCGCCAACCGAAAACGCACCTCAGTTGATGAGGCCGGTCACGCCGATGATGATGAGGTAGACCGCGACGATGATGTTGAGGAGCCGCGGGATGAGCAGGATGAGAACGCCTGCAGCGAGCGCCACGATGGGCTGGATGGTGCCGATATCGATGTTCATGAGGTCCTCCTTGGGGTGACTCGTGCCGAGTCGGCCTGGAGGATACCGCCCCGCCCCACCCGCACGCGGAGGCAACGTCGCGGTCCATGGTGGGTTCCGCGCAGTGCGAAGGCGGTGCGAGAGGGGGGGATCGCTTGTTCACCTCTCCCTTTGGGGGGAGAGGTCGACAGCGGCGAAGCCGCTGGAGGGTGAGGGGGTTAGGGCCTCGCGGCTATGGCACCAAGGCAGGGCCGTCGTCCCATCGCATCGGATGGCCAGTAGCCCCCTCACCCTTCGGCCCTAAGCTCGCTTCGCTCGCCAAGGGCCGAAGCCCCCTCCCCAAAAGGGCGAGGGTACCGTCTGGCGCAGCCAGTACGGCCGTCGACGCGTCGTAAGACGCACCCCCTCAAACGAAGAAGGCCCGCACCGCGGGCCTTCCTGTGCTGATGCTGTGGACTGGCCGAATTAGAAGGGCGAGTCGTCGCCGAAGAGGCGGTTGTCGTCGTGGTCCTCGGGGCCGCCGAGCTTGTAGCGGATGCCGATATTGCCCCAGGCGTAGAGGTTGTTATCGAAACCGACGCCGAGTTCCGCGGTCAGTGACAGCGGACCAGTGCCGATCGGATGATCGAGTTCCGCCCAGGTCGCCACATAGTCGAACGCGAAGGGGGCAGCCGCGAACTCGAACTGGGACTTGATCGTCAGCTCGTCATTGACGTCGAATGTCGTACCGAAAGCGAGCCGGTCGAAAGCGACGTTGGGGTCCAGATCAAAGCCAAGCCCGCTCCAGACACTGAACCTGTCGGTCAGCTTGAATTCGGCGCCGAAGTCGACGTAGTCCAGTCCGCCAGTAGAGTAGTAAAGGTTGCTCAAGACCTCGATCCGGTCGGTCAGATCCACGTCGATCCCGACACCGCCATCGAAGCCGCCGACGTAGAAACTGAAATACGCCGACAGCGTGATGTTGTCGCGAAGCTTGAACTCCGCTTCGGTGTAGGAATAGAGATCGAAAAACGGCAGGAGCAGCAGTCTGTTTTCGCTGCTGACGTAGAGCCTTGCGCTTTCGTGCAGGTAGTTTGCGCTGAGGCCGACGGCATAACCGCCGCAACAGAAATAGTAAGCGGGGATGCTAAAGCCTCCGCCCGCCCAGACGCCGAGCTCGAGGTCTCCGAGCGCCTTGTAGAGCGTGAGCAAGCCTCCGACTCCGCCCCCGAAGAACGGAACCAACAGCGCGTCCGCGCTGCCCTGGAAACGAACACCCAAGCCGGAGGCGGATCTAACGTCGACCAAGCCCCCGATCTCGAGGCCCAGGTAGAGGCTGGGGGCGCCTAAGATGAACCCGGCGGTGACGTCAATCACCACCTCGGGGCCCGTTGCAGGTGCGGTTGCCGCCGGCAGTGCCGCAACCACGATCGGCATCGGATCCGCCGCCATGGCGGCGCCTGACATCAGCATCGAGCCGGCAATCGCCAGCGTCAACGACTTGGCTATTCTCATACGACGTACCCCCCACGAATGCATCGGAACGACCCAGCCGCCCGATTCGCGCCCCGTCATAGAACAATCGGCGATTGCGATGCGTGCCTGAAAACCGGGCTCGGCCGCGCCGGAGCGAAGGTGCTCCGATGTAACAATTTCGTCACGGCTTCAGGCTTCGCGCCAATTGAAGCGCGTGAAGACGCTGCTACCGCTCTGCCAGCCGCGGCAGGATCTCCACGAAATTGCAGGGCTGCGACCGGTGGTCGAACTGCGTCCGGATGATGCCGTCCCAGGCGTCGCGGCAGGCGCCGGGCGAGCCGGGGAGGACGAATACGAAGGTGTTGCCCGCAACGCCCGCGGTCGCACGCGACTGAATGGTCGAGGTACCGATCTTCTCGAAGCTGATGCGGTGGAAGATCGCGGAGAAGCCGTCGATCCGCTTCTGGAAGAGCGGCTCGATCGCCTCCGGCGTCACGTCCCGGCCGGTCAGGCCCGTGCCGCCGGTGGTGAGGATCACGTCGATGGCGGCATCGGCGATCCACGGTTCCACCACGGAGCGGATGCGGCCGACGTCATCGGGGCAGATCGCCCGGTCGACGAGGATGTGACCTTCGTCCTCGATCCGTGCGGCAAGCGTTGCCCCGGAACGATCGTCCGCGAGCGAGCGGGTGTCCGACACTGCAAGGACCGCGAAGCGGACCGGGATGAAATCTCGTTCGGCTGCCATTGTCTTCCTCCCGTCAGGACGATCCGGTCGTGGTGGCCGAGACCCACCACGACGGCTCGGCGGCGCGAATGATCCGGGCCGCGTGCTCCGCAGCGTCCCTGAACGGGAAGATGCCGAAGCAGGTTGCGCCCGATCCCGACATTCTTGCAAACATCGCGCCCGTGTTGCTGAGCGCCAGCAGCGCATTGCCGATGACCGGGGCGACGTCGCGCGCCGCATCTGCGAGGCCGTTCCGCGTCGGGCGGAGCCAGCGGATGAAGTCGGCTACCGTTTCGAAGCGCTCCGGCAGTTCCGGCAGGGGGGGATCCTCGGGCGAATCCAGCCGGGCGAATACCTGGCCGGTGCTCACCGCGACCGCGGGATGCACCAGGACCATCGAGAGCGCGGGGAACGCCGGGACATCCTCGATCCGTTCGCCGCGGCCGCGCGCTATGAGCGGGCGCGAGCGGACGCACATCGGCACGTCTGCGCCAAGGGCAATCCCCTCGGCGGCGATATCCTGCTCCGCGAGGGGAAGGCGCCAGGCGCGCGTCAGCAGGCGCAGCGTCGCCGCGGCATCGGCCGAGCCGCCGCCGAGTCCGGCCGCGACCGGGAGGTTCTTGGTGAGACGAAGAGCCGGCCAGGAGCGGCCGGCGCGCGCCGCAAGCCGCCGGGCTGCCCGCAGGACCAGGTTCTCGGTGTCATCACCGCGCAGGAGCGCGCCGAACGGGCCGTCGATCGTGAGGCGGTCCCCGCCCTCGGCAAGCTCCACCGTGTCGGCGTCGGCGGCGAAGACCACCAGCGTGTCGAGCTCGTGGTATCCGTCCGGCCGGCGGCCGCGCACGTGGAGGGCAAGGTTCACCTTCGCGGGCGCCGCCTCCGTCGCAGGGGGCGTCGCCACGGCAGGATCGGACACGTCGAGCGCGGTGTCAGTCGGCACCGGCATCGGGAAGACCGTTGGCGATCTTGTCCTGGAGACGCTCCACCGCGTCTTCGGGCGGGTCGAACTCCAGGGCGTGCCGCCACTGGAACACGGCCTCGAACTGGCGTCCGACGCGCCAGTACGCATCGCCGAGATGCTCGGCGACCTCGGGATGGTTCGGCTCCAGTTCCACCGCGCGCTCGAGTTCCACGACCGCCTCTTCGTAGCGGCCGAGATCGAAGTAGGCC
>CAXNGA010000244.1:0-3947 GCA_964201375.1 Kaistiaceae bacterium | reverse complement strand
CGTGAAACACTCACTTGCCAATGCAGAACTCGCGAAACACAACGTCGAGGACGTCCTCGACGCCGACCCGCCCGGTCACCGCCCCGACCCGGTCCGCCGCTATCCGGAGATGCTCGGCGGCAATCTCCGGAGCGCCCGCTGTCGCGGACTCTTCCAACGCCGCGACCGCTTCCGCAAGGGCCGATCGATGCCGCGCCCGGGCAACCAGCGGTGGCTCGCTTCCGCGAAGCGTCGTCTCGAGAAAGCTTCGAAGCGCGCCGATAAGCCCTTCGAGGCCCTCGCCAGTCGCGGTGGATACGACATGGTCGGCGGCCTTCTGAAGCGCCTCGCGGTCCCTGGCGGCGAGAAGATCGGCCTTGGTGGCGACCGACCAGACCGGCACCCCCGTCCCGACAACACCGTCGCCGCGCTCGGCACCCCGGTCCGCAAGCCACAGGACGAGGTCGGCCGCTACCCCCCGCGCCCGGGCGCGACGGATGCCCTCGCGCTCGACGGAACCGACGCCCTCGCGGAGCCCGGCCGTGTCGACCAGCGTCACGCGGTACCCGCCGATATCGAGAACCGCCTCCAGGATATCCCGTGTCGTCCCTTCCTCCGCCGACACGATCGCTACGTCGCGCCGCGCGAGCGCGTTGAGGAGACTGGACTTTCCCGCATTCACCCGACCCAGGATCACGACCTCGGCGCCGTCCCTTATGCGATCCGCCCGACCTAGATCCGCCATGGCGGACCGCATTTCGCCTGCCACTGCGGCAAGCTCGGCTTTCGCCACCGCGCTCCACGCGCCCCCAACACCATCCTCGTCGGAGAAGTCGATCTCCGCCTCGATCAACCCGCGCGCCCGGACGATGCGATCCCGCCAGGATTCGTATTGGACCCGAATCGAACCGCCCATCTGGCCCAGTGCGAAACGCCGCTGAGCGTCCGTCTCGGCCGCCACCAGGTCGGCAATCCCCTCCGCTTCGGTGAGATCCAGCCGCCCGGACAGGAAGGCCCGACGGGTGAATTCGCCGGGTGCTGCCGGACGCAGGCCGCCGATGCCCTCGAGTGCCGAGAACAGGGCCTGGACCACCGCGCGCCCGCCGTGGACGTGGAACTCGGCCACCGGTTCGCCCGTTGCGCTGGCCCCCGCTGCGAACCGCAGCACGAGCGCTTCATCGATCTGGGCGCCGCCCGCGGGGTCCACCAGGCGGCGCAGGGCGGCGTGCCGCAGGGGCGGCAGAGAACCGGCGATCGCCGCAAGCGCAACGTCGGCCCGCGGACCGCTGACCCGGACCACCGCCACGCCTGCTGGCGGCGCGCCGCTGGACAGAGCATAGATCGTGTCGACGGCGCCGCCGGACTGTTCCGCATCGTGGAAGACGCCCATGGAAGGCAACCTGCTATCGGGGGAGGCGAGCCCCTATCTCCTGCAGCACAGGGACAATCCGGTCCACTGGCGCCCGTGGGGACCGGAGGCGCTCGCCGAGGCGCGCCGGACCGGCATGCCGATCCTCCTGTCGATCGGCTACGCGGCCTGCCACTGGTGCCACGTGATGGCCCATGAGAGCTTCGAGGACGAGGCCACGGCGGCGGTGATGAACCGCCTTTACGTGAACATCAAGGTGGACCGGGAAGAGCGGCCCGACGTCGACCAGGTCTTCATGTCGGCGCTCCACGCGATGGGCCAGCAGGGTGGCTGGCCGCTCACGATGTTCCTCACCCCGAACGCCGAACCCGTGTGGGGCGGGACGTACTTTCCGAACATCGCCCGCTACGGCCGTCCGGCGTTCGTCGAGGTGCTCGAGTGGTTCGCCGCCACCCTCAAGGCCGAGCCCGAGCGGATCGAGGCGAGCCGCACGGCACTGCTCCAGCATCTGCGCGCCGCACCGGAACTGCGCGGAGGCAGCCTCACGCCGGCCGTGCTCGAAGAGGCCGGCGCGCTGATCGAGCGGCTGATCGACCCCGACAATGGCGGCCTCCATGGCGCCCCGAAATTCCCGCAGCCAACCCTCATCGAGCTGCTGGCACGGCGCGCCGCGCGGGCCGGCACCACGTCGCCGGAGGTGACGCTGACCCTCCGGCACCTCGCCCAGGGGGGCATCTACGACCACGTCGGCGGCGGCCTCCACCGCTACTCGGTCGATGACCGATGGCTTGTGCCGCATTTCGAGAAGATGCTCTACGACAACGCCCTTTTCATCGAGCGCCTGACGCAGCAATGGACCGAGACGGGGGAAACGCTGTTCCGGACCCGGATCGAGGAGACCGTTGCCTGGCTCTTGCGCGAGATGGCCGGGGAGGGCGCTTTCGCCTCGAGCCTCGACGCCGATACCGAGGGCGAAGAAGGCGCCACCTATGTCTGGCGGCCCGCAGGGATCGCCGCGGTCCTGGGTCCGGAGCGGGCGGCCCGGTTCTCCGGCGTCTACGACATCACGCCGCCGGGCAATTTCGAGGGCGCGTCGATCCCCAACCGCCTCCGATCGATCACCCCGCGCAGACCCGAAGAGGAAGCAGCACTCGCCGCGGACAGGGCCCTTCTCCTCGCCGCGCGAGCCGGACGACCGCAGCCCGGTCGCGACGACAAGATCCTGACCGACTGGAACGGCCTGATCATCGCAGCTCTCGCGCGGGCCGGTGCCCAGCTCGAACGTCCCGAGTGGATCGACCGGGCGTCTGCGGCCTATCGTTTCATCACCGAATCGATCGCAGCCGATGGCCGCCTGATCCACTCCCGGCGCGGCGACAGGCGTCTCGGGCTGGCCTTCGCCACCGACTACGCCGGAGCGCTGAAGGCAGCACTCGCACTCCATCAGGCGACAGCGGACGACGCCTTGCTCGGCGACGCAGAGCGCTTCGTTGCGGTTCTGGACCACGACTACTGGGACGAGGCGGTCGCGGCCTACCGGCTGACGCGGTCGGATGGCGGCGAGGACGCCCTGGTGGCCCGGCCGCTGCCGATCCTCGACGAATCGATCCCGAGCGCCAACGCCGTCATTGCCACTGCGCTGGTGACGCTCGCCAGCCTCACCGGCAAGTCCAACTACGCCGCCCGCGCCGATGCCATCCTTGCCGCCCATCTCGGCTCGGCCCGCGACGTCCTCGGGCGCGCGGGGCTCTTCAACGCGCTCGACCAGCGGATGAACCTCATCGAGGTCGCCATCGTCGGAACCGCCGGCGAAGGCGCCACGGCGCTCGTTGCGGCGGTACGGCGTCACTGGCGCGATACCGTCGTGCTCCTCGTGCGTCCGGACGGCGTACCGCTGCCCGACGGGCATCCGGCGCACGGCAAGACAACGGTGGCTGGACGCGCGGCGGCTTATGTCTGCCGGAACGGAGCCTGCTCTCTTCCCGTGACGCGCGGCGAAGATCTCGCCGCGCTCCTTCGCTGACGGGCGAAGGCCCGGAACGCAAAACTGCGCCCGTGAGGGCGCGGCGCGTGTCGCAACGGCTGTGCCGGGGACCGGTCCGCTGGAGCGATGCTAGCGGATGACGAGTGTGCCGCCAGTCCCTGCCGGAGCGTCGCCCACGAAGGTGAACTGGTGCTCGCCCGGGCGGACCGGAACGAAGAAGATGTTGACCTCCATCGGACCGCCCTCGCCGACCTCGATCGCCTTGAATGTGTTGCCCCACATCCGGATCTCGACGCCGCCGGCGACGACCTGGTTCACCCAGACATTGTTGAAGAAAGTCTGCGCGGCGAACTGCACTTCCGCGTTCCCGTCGCTGGTGATGGTCAGGCGGTAGTACTTGCCGGTGAGAAACTCGAACGTGGTCGCCGACAGAATGGCGTTGGCGCCGGTGACAGCCAGAGTGACCGTCTCGGCCGTGCCGGGCGCCGCGAGATTGCCCTGGGCCTGGCTCCACGCCGGCGCTCCGAGGAGCGCTGCAACGAGGACCGCCGCGCCGATATGCTTTCTCATTCCACCCTCTCGGATCAAAGTCTGACGAGCGGGCAGGCTCCAAGG
>CAXNGA010000243.1:0-3950 GCA_964201375.1 Kaistiaceae bacterium | reverse complement strand
ATTCGGCCGGCAGCCCCTACCGCAACTTCTTCGCCCTGATCCTCGCCGGTCCGCCGTTGCGCTGACCTACGCCGGCAATCCGGTCGCAGCGGGAGGCGCGATGGAGCGGCGGCGCCACAGGACCATCGCGACGAACAGCGCGCAGGCCGCGGCGATCGCACCCGGGAAGAGCACGGTCGTCCAGGAATAGGTGACGAGCGCCCCGATCGCGATGCAGTTCCGGACCGCCATCAGGACGTAGTAGGGCACGCGCTCGCCCCACGGGAGGTGGAAGGCCCGCCGGAAGGTCGGCCCGAAGCCGAGCATGTCGACGACCGTCAGGATGATGATGGCCCAGAGCGGATCGTTCGTGAGCCACCAGACCGGCAGCGATGCGAAGGCGGCAGCGAGGAACGCCCAGTCGAGCCGCGTGATGGTGGAATCGGCCCGCCGCTCCCACGCGAGAAACGCGACGTAGAGGGTAATGACGCCCGAGACGCCGATCGGCCAGGCGCCGATCCCGCCCGCGCCGGCGAGCTGGCCGAGGAAAGCGAACACCGTCGTCACGCCCCAGATGATCCAGGAGAAGACGTGCGGCTTGGTCTGCCCGCGCAGGATCGAGCGGATGTAGGGGACGTAGGCGACGAAGGTGATGATGACCGCGATCGCCGCGAGGGCTTCCTTCAACGGCGGCGCCTACTTGCCCTGGCTGAAGACGAGGCGCGCGGCGAAGGCCGCCATCACGCCGGCGAACAGGAAATCGACCGCGCGCGTCACCTTCGGCGACCGGCGCAGCAGCCGCGCGAGGGCGCTCGCGGCGAGGATCTGGGCGATGCAGATCGGGAGGGCGATCACGACGAAGCCGATGCCGAGGACCACCAGCTGAGCAGGTGCGTCGGGGTCTCCAACGGTCACGAACTGCGGCAGGAACGTCAGGAAGAAGACGATGACCTTCGGATTGAGGAGGTTGACGAGCATCCCCTTGAAATAGAGCCGATGCAGCGGCTCCGCGCCCGCGCCGGGTGCCAAGCTGAAGCTCGAACCGTTCCGGATGGCGTCCCAGGCGAGCCACAGAAGATAGGCGGCACCGGCGACCTTTAGGATCGTGAAGGCGGTCGCGGAGGCGGCAAGGAGGGCCGTGAGCCCCACGGCTGCGAGCGCGGTATGGACCAGCAGCCCGGAAAGCGCGCCGGCGAGCGTAGCGATTCCGGCGCGGCGCGACTGCGTGATCGTCTTCGACAGATACAGCATCATGTCCGGTCCGGGCACCAGCGTCAGGACGATGACGGCGGCCGCGAAACCGGCGAGAGCGACGGACGAGGGGAGAATATCGGACATCGGAGGGCTCCGGCGCGGAGGTTTCCTCCCTCCTGTACCTGCGTGCAAGGCCGGCCGCACGCGGGGCTGGCCGGCGCCGCGCCGGAGCGGACCCGTTGACCCGGGCGGTCGTCCGGCCGTGCGACGTGGCCGGGGCGCTGGCCATCACCGGCGCTGCTTCTGTTCGCCTTTGCCCCGCGACGCCGGGCCGAAGGACGCTGGCCTCGCCTCAAAGGGCCGGCCCCGCGGTCGCCCTTCGGCCTTTCGGCTGCTGGCAGTGCCGTCCGTTCCGGCCCATATCTCCGGCCTGACGAACGGAATGCGGGACGGACGATGGAACTCGGCATCTACAGTTTCGCGGAGGTGCCGCTCTCCGCCGGCTCGACCGGCGAGGCTTTCGCCACCCGGCTCCGCAATCGGATCGAGGAGATCGCGCTCGCGGACGAGGTCGGGCTCGACGTCTACGGCGTCGGCGAACACCACCGGCCGGATTTCGCTGTGTCGGCGCCGGCCGTGGTCCTGGCCGCCGCGGCGATGCGGACCAGGCGCATCCGCCTGTCCAGCGCGGTGACGGTGCTCTCGTCCGACGACCCGGTCCGCGTCTACCAGCAGTTCGCGACCGTCGATGCGCTGTCGGGCGGCCGCGCCGAAATCATGGCGGGACGCGGCAGCTTCATCGAATCGTTCCCGCTGTTCGGCTACGACCTCGGCGACTATGACGCGCTCTTTGCCGAGAAGCTGGAGCTCCTCCTCGACATCAGGAGCCGGGTGAAGGTGAGCTGGAGCGGCCGGCATCGCGCGCCGCTGGCGGGGCAGGCGGTGTATCCCCGCGCTGTCCAGGCGCCGCTCCCGGTGTGGATCGCGGTGGGTGGCACGCCCCAGTCGGTGGTTCGTGCAGCCACGCTGGGCCTGCCGCTCGCGATAGCCATCATCGGCGGCGACCCGAAGCATTTCGTACCGCTCGTCGACCTATACCGCGAGGCGGCGCGGCGGGCGGGGCACGACCCGTCGACGCTTCCGGTCAGCATCAACTCGCACGGCTTCATTGCCGCCGGTTCGAAAGAGGCGGCGGACATTGCCTTCCCGCCCTATTTCGACGCCTTCAGCCGGATCGGCCGCGAGCGCGGCTGGCCTCCGCCGACACGGCAGAGGTTCGATGCCGACCGGTCCGCGCGAGGGTCGATGTTCGTCGGCAGCCCGCAGGAGGTCATCGACAAGATCCTCTACGAGCACGAACTGTTCCGGCACGACCGCTTCCTGGTGCAGTTCAGCGTCGGCGCCATGCCGCACGACAGGATGCTGAAATCCATCGAGCTGTTCGGCACGGTCGTCGCCCCGGCCATCCGCAAGGCGCTCGGAACGGGTGCGCCTGCGTCGCGACCGGTGCCGGCAGCCTAGCTGGCAGGAAACGATGCGGCTTCGACGACGCGGTAGCCGCAGTCGCCAAGGTACCGGGCGACGGAGAGGCGGACGAGGACATCGCCCTGGGCGACCATGACCGAGCCGAAATCGGGTGTGCGCGTGACGACGGCCGTCATCCCCACGACCCGATCAGTGTCTTCAACCGGGCGAGAATCGCACTGGAATCACAGGGTTTGGGCAGGAAGGCGTCCGCCACCGCGAGTGCCGCCTGCGCGGGACGCTCGCCCGAAGCCACCACGATTCTCAGTGACGGCCAGCGCTGCCGGACGAATGCCGCAAGCGCGAGTCCGTCCATCGAGCCGGGCATCATGATGTCGGTGAGAACGAGATCGATCGGGACGGCGCTGTCGAGGATCGTCATCGCCTCGTCGGCGTTCGCCGCCTCGATGACGCTGAAGCCCGCCCCTCTCAGGTCCTCGGCTGTTATCAGCCGAAGCAGGACATCGTCCTCCACCACGAGGATTGACGTCCGCCGGGCCTCCGCTGCCGTCTGGTTCACTTCAAATGTCGCCGCCACGCTGCGCTCCCCTCGACGCCATCCAACGCGGATGGCCGCACCCGGTTCCAGCGCGAGCCAGGAATGGCATGCAGGCGTCTCAGCCTTTCGAGAAGCCGATGATTCGCCCGCCTTCACCAAGGCCAAAGCCACTGGCTGCCGGGACACGCGGCAGGCCGGGCATCGTCATGATCTCGCCGGCGAGAACGACGACGAACCCCGCCCCGGCCGACAGGCGCGCCTCGCGGAGCGGCAGGACGTGGCCGGACGGCGCGCCCTTCATGTCGGGGTCGGTGGAGAAGGAGTACTGCGTCTTGGCGATGCACACGGGGAGATGGCCGAAGCCAAGGGCCTCGAACCGGTGCAGGCGCTCGGTCACTCTCGGATGTGGCGCAATGTCCGCCGCGCCATAGATTTCGGTCGCGACGGTGCGGACCTTGTCGAGGAGCGGCATGTCGTCCGGATAGAGCGGGCGGAAGTCGGCCGTGCCGCCGTCGGCGAGGGCCGCGACTGCCTCGGCCAGCTTCCGGGCACCGGCCCCGCCTTCCGTGAAATGGGTGCAGCGGATCGCCTCGACGCCGATACCGGCGGCAAGTTCCTGGAGAAGCGCGATTTCGGCGTCCGTGTCCGAAGCGAACTCGTTGACCGCGACGACGACCGGAACGCCGAACCGGCGCAGATTCCCGACGTGGCGCGCAAGGTTCTCGAATCCACGCGAAAGGGCGGCGAGGTCCTC
>CAXNGA010000242.1:0-3960 GCA_964201375.1 Kaistiaceae bacterium | reverse complement strand
GTGCGCTTGTACTGGAGGGCCACGAGGTCGGCGAGAAGCTGGCGCTGGTTGATCTTCTCGCCCACTTCGAGGCCGAAGGTCATGGCCGTGTAGGTCTCGACCGAACCGATGCCGTAGATGCACGACACCGAAGCGATGATGATGGCGTCGTCCCGCTCGAGGATCGACCGTGTCGCCGAATGGCGCATCCGGTCGATCTGCTCGTTGATGGTCGATTCCTTCTCGATGTAGGTGTCGGTCCGGGGCACGTACGCCTCCGGCTGGTAGTAGTCGTAGTACGAGACGAAATACTCGACAGCGTTGTCGGGGAAGAAGTTCTTGAACTCGCCGTAGAGCTGCGCCGCCAGGGTCTTGTTCGGCGCGAGGATGAGCGCCGGCCGCTGCGTCGCCTCGATGACTTTCGCCATCGTGTAGGTCTTGCCGCTGCCGGTCACGCCGAGGAGGATCTGGTCGCGCTCCATCGCGTTGACGCCCGCGACGAGCTCGCGGATCGCCGTCGGCTGGTCGCCGCGCGGCTCGAAATCGGAGGCGATGCGGAGCGGAATCCCGCCCATCGACTTCGCGGGCCGGGCCGGGCGGTGCGGCACCCAGGTGCCGTCGTGGATCTCCGGTCGGCCTTTCTCGATCAGCGAGGTGAGCGCCGCGACGGTGGCGGTGACGCCGTCCTTGAGCGGCCCCGTCATCGTCTGCATGCCGCGGTTCCGGCCGAGGAGTTCCTCGGCTTCCTCGAGCGACACATCCAGGCCCGGCACCGGCATCAGGCCGGCAGCCGCGCGCTGCTTGGCGCTCGCCGGCCCGCCCATCGACGTGCCGCGCGATGTCCGGAGCGCCTTCGGCTCCTGCGCCTTTGCCGTCGCCGCCGTCCCGCCGGAGGCCTTGCGGACCGGCGGCTCCTTCGTCCTGGCGGGCGGGGTCACCGGGACCTTGTCGGCCTCGGCCTCGATCTCTGCGGCCCAGCCGGCGATCGGGCCGGAGAGCGGCGTGCCCTCGAGGCTCGGCTGCGGTGATTCTTCAAAGCCGGTCGGCTTTGGCGGCCTTGCCATCGTGGGTCAGCTTTCGTCGATTTCAGCCAGTTTCAATAGATGGCGCTGCAGTCCGGTCTTGATCGTCTGATTGCCGTGCACCGGAACGGAGAGCCGCACGTCGAAGCCTGGTCAGCCGTAGATATGATGGCTCCCGCTGACGCGGAGAAGGCTCCAGCCATGCCTTTCCACGAGCCGGGCAAACTTTCGCCCGGTCAAAGCCTTCACAGCGCGATTTCCAGCACCTGTTCGCCACTGCCCGGCCTGGATGGCGGCACCTCGACCGCCAGATAGCCCTCGATCGCCTCGCGCAGATTGGCGTCCAGTTCATCAAGGGTCTCACCCTGCGTGGCGCAGCCGCGAAGCGCCGGAACCTCGGCCCAGAACCCGCCCTCTTCTGCCTCGTGAATCACGGCCTTGATCTTCATCAGGATTCTCCACCCCGAATATGGGCGAACGGAACGGGAATTGCGAGTGCGGAACCAGCCGCCGTGCTCGCGGGCTTTAGCCCGCAGGAGACACTTTCCATGACCAGGCCGATCCGCAAAGCCGCCGCGCCAGCCCGGTCCAGGACGCCCCGGCCGCCGCCCGTCCGCCGCGCGTTGGCTGACTACGGGCTGGCGCGGTCCGCCCTTCTGACACGCGAGATCCTTGCCGCCGGGCGCGAGAAGGAACCGGTCCACGTCGTGCCGCGTTGGCCGCTCGCCAGCTCGATGCTGATCCATTGAACCAAGGGTGATGAAATGAGCGCTGCCGACCCGAAAAAGAAGCCCGTGACGATCAGCGAAGCCAATCACGAGGTCGAGCCACGCGATCCGCGCGCAAACGAACGCCAGGGCACGCGACCGGTCCCGTCCATCGCCGGCGGCGCCGCACACGCGCTTCTCGACGACGCCGCCGGCCGCCCGAAGAGCGAGACGGAAGAGGCCCTCGAACGGGCGACCGACGCGGACCGCGGCAACTCTGGCTGACTCTTCCCGCTCCGCATCGACGGGGCGGGCCATGTCTGCGCCGGCCACGAGAGGAAACGGCGGCCCCTGGGCCGCCGTCCCCCCGGCGCTGGCGCGAGGCCGCGCGACTAGCGGACGAAGAACCAGATCCCGAAATTGCCCCCGAGGGGCGCGCCCGGGAAGATCTGCTGGGGCGTGTAGACCTGCGGGTAGCCCGGGGTCGGGAAGGTCGGCTGCGCGACGAAGGGCGGGTTCTGGGTGAGGTAGCGGGCGGAAGCCCAGCCCTCATAGCCGTTGAAGTTGACGTAGCACCACGGCTGCGAGGCGTCGCCGCAGTAGAACACGTAGACCTGGGAGTTGGCCGGCATGCTGAGCAGGACCTGGTAGTTCGTGCCCGGGCCCGCACGCAGGTTCAGGGCGAGCGTGGTATAGGCTGCCAGGGTCTGCTGGGTCGGCTGCGGGATCACCACCTGACCCTGGATCTGTGGCTGCTGGAAGATGATCTGGGCCTGCGCGGCGGCGCCGAAGGCAACGACCGCGCCCAGCGCCAGCGCGCAGGCTGCTAGTGACTTGCGAAATGACATCATTGACCGAAACCTTCTGAGGGCGCCCCCGCGACGAAAGGACTTCCGTGCATCCAGGGGCCTGGACGCTGAACCTCTCGAGCTTCGAATAGGATACCCTAACTGAACGCCAACTGAACGCAGTCGCCGCAGACCCGCCATGATCCTCCAGGAAAGCACCTTCCTGCCCTGCCCGCCCGCGACCGCCATCGCGTTCCTGGAGGGAATGGATCGCCACTACCGCGACTGGCATCCCGACCACGTCGATTTCCGCTGGCTGCCCTCGCCGCGCGGGCCGCACGGGCGCTTCCATTTCGAGGAGCGCGTGGGGCGCTGGCGGCTCCGGCTGCAGATGCGGCTCGATTTCCGCTCGGGCGACCGAGCGGTCTACGCTCCGGAGAACCGGTTCGTCCGCTGGGCATTCCCGGGGATGAGCTTCGAGGTCCTTCGCGAGGGTTCCGGTTGCCGCTGGACCCACCGGATCGCGCTCCGCCTCGCCTTCCTCGCCCCCCTCGTCGAGCGGACCCTGCTGCAGCCGCTGCGGGTGCACATGCGGGAGGAAACGGCCAACCTCCGCAAACTCGTCGGCGGTCGCCTTCCCCCGCCAGCCTGACCGCCGCGCCGGCTGCGGAGTGCCTCGCCCGGAACACGCTGGAAATCCCCCGGAATCTGCCCGAACCCGCCGCGGGGGTGCGACATTCTTGCAATCAAATTTCCGCTACCGCATAAAAAGCGGGCCAGGGGGAAATCGGGCTGGCCAGGCTTGCGATCCGTGAGGGCGGGTCGTGGGTCCGACGAGGCGGAAGACGCCCGGACGATGCATCGACGTGAACGCGCCGATGCAGGTCTGGCCAGGCTGCTGGCCCGCGCTGGGGAAAACGAGTGAGGGCAGAATGCGTCAGAATGGAACAGTCAAATTCTTCAATGCGTCCAAGGGGTACGGCTTCATCACCCCTGACGGCGGCGGCAATGACGTGTTCGTCCACGTGACGGCCGTCGAGCAGTCCGGCATCTCGTCGCTGAATGACGGCATGCGGATCTCGTTCGAGACCGAGGCGGACAAGCGCGGCAAGGGGCCCAAGGCCATCGAGTTGCAGGTCGCCTGAGGCTTCGAGTCGGCCCCGTCCCTGACGCCGGGCAACAGGTGCGGGCCGTTCTTGGGAGAGCGCGGCCCGCCCTCGCTGGGTTGACGGAATCCGTTCGTAGGCACCCGCTGCCCTGCGGCAGCCGTGGATCGGGGCACGACGCCGGTAAAGCGAGGGGCGGCACGAAGGCCGCCCCATGGCAGGTCGGGAGTTGCGGCGGTGAACCGCCCCGGTAATCCCGGAGGCTATTTGGTTTGAGTCACGCGGCGATAGCCTGTTCCTGCAGGCTGGCATAGTAGGCGGCTTCGGCCTCGGCGGGCGGGATGTTGCCGATGGGCTC
>CAXNGA010000241.1:0-3969 GCA_964201375.1 Kaistiaceae bacterium | reverse complement strand
CCTCTGTTCCCCGCGCGGATCCGGGCCCATAGCAGGGCCCACCCCAGCGCTACACGGGGTGGTGACCCGGCTTTCGCCGCGAGATCGACACGGGAGCCAATCCCGGCCGCGGCGCCCGCGGCCGAAGCCGTACCGTCAGAGCAGCGGTTCGAGGATGGTCGCCCAGCGATCCATGGCGACGACACCCGGATAGCGTGCACCATTGACGAAGAAGGTCGGTGTCGCATTGACCCCAAACTCGATGCCACGGTCGTGGACGGCGTAGATCGCGTCCACTGTAGCCTGATTCGAGAGGCACGCCTCGAACTGCGCCGGCGTGATGCCTGCCTGTGCGCCGATCGCCTGGAGTGCGGCCGCGACATCCTCCGCCCGCGACCAAGCGGACTGGGTCTGGTAGAGGATCTCGACCATCGCCAGGTACCCTTCGCTGCCTCCCGGGGCGCAGCGCGCGAGCGCGGCGGCGGCTGCCGCGACGGCATCGAGCGGGAACTCACGGAACACGAAATAGACTTGGCCGGTGTCGATGTAGGTCGCCTTGAACTCCGCGAAGACCTCGTTGTGGAACGTCGCGCAGTGCGGGCAGGTCATCGAGGCGTATTCGACGATCGTGACCGGCGCGTCCGGATCCCCGATCGCGTTGTCGGGCAGCGCCTGCGGCGCCATCAGATCGGCGACCGGAACCGTGTCCTGAGGAGGCTCGGTCGAGCCGCCACAGGCGGCAAGGAGGACGAGCAGCGGCGCGACGAGCGCTAAGCGAAGGCTGGCGGGAAACTGCATGGGAACTCGTTCGGAAAGGGCCGGCCGCGCGGGCCGTGCCGGGTCGGTTATGGAATGAGGCCGTCGATGAGGCGGCTGAAATCCTCGAAGGAGATCCCGCCGATCTGGCGCTGGCCATTGATGAAGAAGGTGGGCGTGGCATTCACGCCAAGCTCGACACCGCGGTCATAGGACCATTCGATGCCGGCGAGAATGGTCTCGTCTTCGATGCAGGCGTCGAAGCTGGCGGGCGTGAAGCCGTAGGGCTGGACGAAGGCGATGAAGGCATCGACGCTCGCCGTCCACACCGGCTGGTTCTCGAAGAAGGCGCTCGTGAGCGTGTAGTAGGCGCCAGGCGTCGTCGCCTCGGCGCAGCGGGCGAGTGAGAAAGCCGCAGCCGCCCAGGGGTCCAGCGGGAACTCGCGGATGATGAAGCGGACCTTGCCGGTATCGATGTAGGCCGCCTGCAGCTGGCCGAAGACGTCATTGTGGAAAGTCGCGCAGTGCGGGCACGTCATCGAGGCGTACTCGATGATCGTGACCGGCGCCTTGGCACTGCCGAGGACGACGTCGCCCAGCGGGCTTTCGACGGCCAGCAGGAGCGGATTGACGTCCTGTGCCAGCGCCGGCCCGGCAAGGCCGAGCCCGACGATACCGGCGGCGGCAAGGCCACGGATTGCGGTCCTGAGATCGAACGTCACAGCACTTCCCTCCTGTCGATCGCCGACGAGCGGCGCGCACTTTGCCCCATCGGGCCGGCAACCGACAGAGAAATTGTGGCGGTATTGGCGCGCCGCGGGGTCACGGCCGCGCGAGGCGGTCCCGGATGACGCCCTCGCCGAGCCGCCGCAGCGCCTCCCTGAGCGGATCGCCGTCGACAGTCGACACCGCCTCGTCGAGCGCCGTCGCGAGCTGTGCCGGGATGGGCGCTTGCGGCGGCGCCTCGGGCCTGCGCGCCTTAGGTGACAGCGGCTTCTGCACGAAACGAAGCTCGGCCACGGCGGTGAAGCCGAGGAAGGTGTTGATGCGGGCGATCAGCTGCCCGGCCTCATGCTGCAGGAAGATGGCCCGCGGCCCGTCGACGCGGATGGTGAGGACGCCGCCGCCGGACTGGCCGCGCGCGAAGGTGAGCTTCTCCGGCTGGGTGAAGGCGCCGTTCCGGGCGCCGACGATCGTGTCCCACGACGCAAGGAGCTCCGCCGTCGCAAAGCCGCGCTTCCCCACTGCCGGGTCGATCACCCGGGCGGCGAATTCGCCGAGCGGCCTTGGTCCGCTCCATTTTGTCGCTGACGCCATGCGCCGTTTCTGGCACGATCCGGCCGTCCCCGGAAGTGTCGCGATGCGACCATTTGTGCGCACGGTGCAGATGGCAAAACTTACCTTCCGGATCAACGGGTTACAGCAGTTTCCCGTTTCCTTGACACCGATAGGGTCGGTCACTATGGTGCGCGCGGTTTTCGGCGGTTTCCCCGACATTTCCCTGCTCCCGGGCGCTCTTCTGCAGGCGGCTTCCAGCCGATGAGCGATCCGGGTGTGGGCAGCGGCGGGCAGGAACAGAAGCCGGCGACCAGCGACGACGAGGCTCGGCTGACCGCGCGACTCGGTGCTCTCGCTGAAGAGCTCGAGAGCCGCCGCGAGGAGGTAGCAGCCCAGTCCGCGACCGTTGCGGCCCCTTCTGGCCGCGCCGGTCAGGGCATGGCGCTACGGTTGGCCACCGAGTTCGTCGCGGGAATTCTGGTGGGCGGGGCAATCGGCTGGTTCTTCGATGGCTGGCTGGGGACATCTCCCTGGGGGCTGATCGTTTTCCTGCTGGCGGGCTTTGCCGCGGGTGTGCTCAACGCCCTTCGTACGGCGGGCGTGGTGGCTGATTCGCCAGCGCGATCCCGGCTCGAAGGGAAGAAATTAACGGCCCGGCGTCATTCGCCCGGGCCCTGATGAGGGGCAGGGCGTGGAGCTTCCGGATCCGATCCACCAGTTCGAGATCAAAGAGATCATCTCTCTGAATCTCGGCTCGACCAACATCTCCTTCACCAATTCCGCCCTGTTCATGGTGCTCGCCGTCCTGATCGGATGCGGTTTCCTGCTCCTCGCCTCGTCGCGCCGGAAGCTGGTTCCAGGCCGCTGGCAGTCGAGCGCGGAGATGACATACGAGTTCGTGGCCAATACGCTCCGCAGTTCGGCCGGCAGCGAGGGCATGCGGTTCTTCCCGCTGGTCTTCTCGCTCTTCCTCTTCATCCTGATGGTGAATCTGTTCGGCATGGTGCCGTACTTCTTCACCGTCACGAGCCACCTGATCGTGACCGCCGCGCTCTCGATCCTGGTGATCGGCCTGGTGATCGTCTACGGCCTCTACCGCAACGGTCTCGGCTTCTTCCGCCTGTTCGTGCCGCATGGCGTGCCGGGCGTGATCCTGCCCTTCGTCGTGTTCATCGAAGTGCTGTCGTTCGTCTCACGGCCGATCAGCCTCTCGATCCGTCTCTTCGCCAACATCCTCGCCGGCCACATCACGCTGAAAGTGTTTGCCGGCTTCATCGTCGTGCTGAGCAGCCTCGGCTGGTACGGCTGGATCGCTGCGGTCCTGCCGCTCATCCTGACCGTCGCGCTCACGGCGCTCGAAGTCCTCGTTGCGGTCCTGCAGGCCTACGTCTTCGCGATCCTGACCAGCCTCTACCTCAACGACGCCATCCACCCTGGCCACTAGGGCCGCGGACAACCATTCTCCAAGGGAGTCGACTATGGAACTCGAAGCAGCAAACGCCATTGGCGCAGGCATCGCCTGCATCGGCATGGGCGCCGCCGGCATTGGCGTGGGCTCGATCTTCGGCAACTACCTCGCCGCCGCGGTCCGCAACCCGGCCGCCGCCGAGGGCCAGTTCGGCCGCCTCATCTTCGGCTTTGCCGTTACCGAAGCTCTGGGCATCTTCTCGCTGCTGATCGCCCTCCTCCTCCTCTTCGCGAACTAGTCGCGAACGGCCTCCGGCCCGCGCCGGACTGGGGAAATCCATGGAAGGCACCGCAACAGCGGTCTTCGTCGTCGCGCAGCTCGAGGCCACCCCGGCAGCACCGGCGGCCGAGCACGCGACGCCAGCGGCCGACGCTGCTCACGGCGAACTCGCAGGAGTCGTCGTGGAGGAGCACGCCGCCGACGATCATGGCGGCACGTTCCCGCCATTCGACTCGACCTACTTTGCCTCGCAGCTGCTCTGGCTCGCG
>CAXNGA010000240.1:0-3973 GCA_964201375.1 Kaistiaceae bacterium | reverse complement strand
CGCACGCGCCAACGCGCTCTCGGCGGAGGAGGGCAGCGCTGGCCGCCACCCGCCGCCGGCGACGGTTCCCCCGGCGACCTAGCGGTCCGCGAGGTTGGTGTAGTCGCGCTTCGGTGCGCCGGTGTAGAGCTGCCGGGGCCGGCCGATCTTCTGCGACGGGTCCTCGATCATCTCCTTCCACTGGGCGATCCAGCCGACGGTGCGGGCGACGGCAAAGAGAACCGTGAACATCGACGACGGGAAGCCCAGCGCCTTGAGGATGATGCCCGAATAGAAGTCGATGTTCGGGTAGAGCCGCCGCTCGATGAAATACTCGTCGGTCAGGGCGATCCGCTCGAGCTCCATGGCGACCTCCAGCAGGGGGTCGTCGCCGATGCCCAGTTCGTTCAGGACCTCGTGCGTCGTCTCGGCCATGATCTTGGCGCGCGGATCGTAGCTCTTGTAGACCCGGTGGCCGAAGCCCATCAGGCGGAACGGATCGTCCTTCGACTTCGCCCGGTTGATGTATTCCGGGATGCGGTCGACCGTGCCGATCTCGGCCAGCATGTTGAGCGCCGCCTCGTTGGCGCCGCCATGCGCCGGCCCCCACAGGCAGGCAATCCCGGCGGCAATGCAGGCGAAGGGATTGGCGCCCGAAGAGCCCGCGAGGCGGACGGTCGAGGTCGAGGCGTTCTGCTCGTGATCGGCGTGAAGAATGAAGATTCGGTCGATCGCACGCGACAGGATCGGATTGACCACGTACTCCTCCGCGGGAACCGCGAAGCACATGCGGAGGAAGTTTGAAGAGTAGTCGAGCGAATTGAGCGGATAGACGAAGGGCTGGCCGATCGAATACTTGTAGGCCATCGCGGCGATCGTCGGCATCTTTGCGATCATCCGGAGCGAGGCGACCATGCGCTGCTTCGGATCGAAGAGGTCGAGCGAGTCGTGATAGAACGCGGACATTGCGCCGACAGTGCCGACCATCACCGCCATCGGATGCGCGTCACGGCGGAAGCCGGAGAAGAACCGGCTCATCTGCTCGTGGATCATGGTGTGGCGTGTGATCTGGTCGTCGAACTCCGATTTCTCGGCGGCGGTCGGAAGCTCACCGTAGAGGAGGAGATAGCAGGTCTCGATGAAGTCGCCGTTGAAGGCGAGCTGCTCGATCGGATAGCCGCGGTAGAGGAGAACGCCCTCGTCACCATCGACGAAGGTGATCTTCGATTCGCACGAGGCCGTGGAGACGAAGCCGGGATCGTAGGTGAACATCCCCGTGTCGCGGAACAGCGGCCCGATATCGACCACGGCCGGCCCCATCGATCCCTCGCGGACCCCGAGTTCCAGCGTCTTGCCGCCGTAGGTGAGGGTTGCCTTGCTGTCGGTCATGGTTCCCCCTGTCCGAACCTTCGTGCGCTCGCCCTGCGCCAAAAGTTCATTCCGACTGCCAGCCATGTCGGGAAAGGCCGATGGATCGCGTTCAGGCCGGCGGACGCTTTCGGCGCACCGCCAGCCGGACAACAGCTTATCGTCCTCTCGCGGTGGTGAGAAGCGATTGCCGTGGCATGGCTGCTACGGAGCGCGCGCCTGATCGCGAATGCGGCCAAGGGCTTCGTCGCGGCCGAGGATATGGAGCACGTCGAAGATCGGAGGGGAGGTCGTCCTGCCGGTCACGGCGGCGCGGATCGGCTGCGCCACCTTGCCGAGCTTCAGCCCGTTCGCCTCGGCATAGGCCCGGACCGCGGCCTCGGTGGACACCTCGTTCCAGCCCTCGACGTCCGCGAGCGGCGCGAGAACGCCGCCGAGCGTTGCCCGCCCCGCGTCGTCGAGAAGGGCGGCAGCGGCGGGCTCGATGGCAAGCGGGCGGGTCGCGGTGAGGAAGCCGGCGCCGGTGATGAGGTCGATCAGCGTCTTCGCCCGCTCCTTGATGCCGGGAAGGGCGCGCCGGAACTTCGTTTCGACGTCCGGCGTGAGAGCGGCGCGGAACTCCGGGCCGCCGGGCAGAACGGGCAGCGACGTCACGAGCGCTTCGAACAGCTCGTCGCCGCCGGTGTTCCGGATGTAGTGGCCGTTGAGATTCTCGAGTTTTGCGAAGTCGAAGCGGGCGGCGGAACGGCCGACACCGTCGAGGTCGAACCAGGCGACCATGTCCGCCTCGGTCATGATCTCCGCGTCGCCATGCGCCCAGCCGAGCCGGACGAGGTAGTTCCGCAGCGCCCGCGGCAGGTAGCCCATGGCCCGATAGGCCTCGACGCCGAGCGCGCCGTGGCGCTTGGAAAGCTTGGCCCCGTCGGGGCCGTGGATGAGCGGGATATGGGCGTAGCGCGGCGCGGTCCAGCCCATGGCATCGATGATGATGCGCTGGCGGCCGGCATTGGTGAGGTGGTCGTCGCCGCGGATGATCTGGGTGACACCCATGTCCTGGTCGTCGACCACGACCGAGAGCATGTAGGTCGGCGTGCCGTCGGACCGCAGGAGGACGAAATCGTCGAGGTCCTTGTTGGGGAAGGCGACGCGGCCCTGAACGGCGTCGTCGATCACCGTCTCGCCGTGTTGCGGCGAGCGGATACGGACGACCGGCCTGACGCCGGCGGGCGCCTCCGACGGATCGCGGTCGCGCCAGCGGCCGTCATAGCGCGGCGGGCGCCCCTCGGCGCGGGCGCGCTCGCGCATCTCTTCGAGTTCCGCCTGCGTGGCGTAGCAGTGATAGGCCCTGCCGCGGGCAAGAAGCTCCTCGGCGACCTCGCGATGGCGGCCGGCGCGCGCGAACTGGAAGACCGGGTTGCCGTCCCAGTCGATGCCCAGCCACTTCAGCCCGTCGAGGATCGCCTCGACGGCGGCGTCGGTCGAGCGCTCGCGGTCGGTATCCTCGATCCGCAGCAGCATCGTGCCGCCGGTGTGCCTTGCGTAGAGCCAGTTGAACAGCGCCGTGCGCGCTCCGCCGATGTGGAGGAAGCCCGTGGGCGAAGGGGCGAAGCGGGTGACGATGTTCGGCATGGCGGATCGGCTCGGTGGGGCAGGTCGCGGCGGGCGTGGTCTATCACGGTTCGACGGGCCGGCGGCAAGCCAGCTCCGGTTCCTGCCGGCGGCGGCCGCGACAGATGGCGAGACGCCCGCTAGAGTTGCCGGCGGGGGATGGCCATGGCGCAGCGGGACATCGCTGTCGCGGATGACGCGGCGGGCAGGGCAGGGACGCTCGGGAACGGACGCCGGCTGTTCGGCGTCGCTCTCGCCGCCACCGGCCGCACCTTCGAACGGGAGATGGAGCAGCGCCGCGGCGCGCTCTGGATACCGGTCCTCCTCGGCTCGGGCATCCTTCTCTATTTCGGGCTGCCGGCCGAGCCGCCGCTGGCCCTGGTTGCTGCCCTTGCGGTCGCCGCTTTTGCCACGGTGCTGTTCGTGCGCGGCCGGTCGCGCGTCGTCTGGCTCGCGGTGGCGGTGCTGGCCGTGGTCGGAGGGCTCACGCTCGGCAAGGCGCGAACCGAGTTCGTGGCCGCGCCGCTGATCGCTTCGGAATACATCGGGGTCCTGACGGGCTGGATCGAGCGGCTCGAGCGCATGGGGCCGCGCGAGGTCCGGATCGTCGTCCGCGTCGCCTCGCTCGAGGACCTCGTGGCGTCGGAGCGACCGCGGAAGGTACGCATCACGGTCCGCGGGGACGTGACGGGCCTGGTCGTCGGCGCCGGCATTTCCGGCCTCGTCGGCCTCCAGCCGCCCGCCGCCCCCGTCATGCCGGGCGGCTATGATTTCGGCCGGGAACTGTTCTACCGCGGCATCGGCGGATCGGGATTCTCCTACGGCGCGCCGGACGTGGCTGATATCGGCCCGCCGCCTTTTGCCATCGCGTGGCGGGTTCCCATCGAACGGCTCCGCGATGCCATCGGCGCGAAGATCGAGGCCACCCTGCCGCGCGAGGTCGGCCAGATCGCCACCGCGCTCGTCACCGGTGACCGCGGTGGCCCTTCGGACCAGATCACCGAGGACTACCGGATCT
>CAXNGA010000239.1:0-4015 GCA_964201375.1 Kaistiaceae bacterium | reverse complement strand
TATTCGCGAGCCGCCGGAGGAAGCGCCGATCGCCACGCCCGATCTCGTGCTGGTGCCGCTCGCGGCCTTCGACCGGAATGGCAACCGGCTCGGCCATGGCAGGGGCCACTACGACCGCGCGCTGACGGTGCTCCGCGAAGCGGGGTTCGCGCCGCGGCTCGTCGGCGTCGCCTTCGCGGTCCAGGAGGTGGACGCCATTCCCGCCGAGATGTTCGACGTTCCACTCGACGCGGTCGTGACCGAGGACGGCATCCGCTCGTTCTCGGCCGTCGACTGAGCGCTCCTTTCGCAACCGGATCCACCCATGCGCCTCCTCTTCCTCGGTGACGTCGTCGGACGGAGCGGCCGCAGCGCGGTTTCCGGAATGCTGCCGGGTCTGATCCGCGAGCACCGGATCGACTTCGTCGTCGTCAACGGCGAGAACGCGGCGGCAGGCTTCGGCATCACCGAGGAGATCTTCCTCGGCCTGCTGGACGCTGGCGCCGACGTCGTCACCACCGGCAACCACGCCTTCGACCAGAAGGAAGCGCTGGTCTTCGCCGAGCGGCAGGAGCGTTTCCTGCGGCCGGTCAACTACCCGAAGGGAACGCCCGGCCGCGGCTCCGGCGTGTTCGTGGCGCGGAACGGCGGGCAGGTCGTCGTAGTGAACGCGATGGCGCGCCTCTACATGGATGCCCTCGACGATCCGTTCGCCGCGATCGAGCGCGAGCTTTCGGGCGCCGTCCTCGGCACCGCCGTCGATGCCGTCATGATCGATTTCCACGGCGAGGCGACCAGCGAGAAGCAGGCGATGGGCGTGTTCGCCGATGGCCGCGCCAGCCTCGTGGTCGGCACGCACACGCATGTGCCGACCGCCGACCACCGCATCCTTCCCGGCGGCACGGCCTACATGTCCGACGCGGGCATGTGCGGCGACTATGATTCCATCCTCGGCATGGAGAAGGACGAGCCGCTGCAGCGCTTCCTCCGCAAGGTCTCCTCGGGCCGGCTCACGGCATCGGGCGGAGCGGGCGCGATCAGCGGCGTCGCGGTCGAGACGGACGATGCGACCGGGCTCGCACTTGCCGTGGCGCCGCTCCGGCTCGGACCGAACATCGCCGAGACCGTGCCGCCGTTCTGGTAGCCGCCGCGCGGGGCGACTGGATTTGCCCGTGGCACGCAGGCTATAAGCCGGCACCTTTCTCCATCGGCGTACCCGCGGTGCACCGGCTCGTCCGGCGGCGGGAACGCACTCCGCGGATCGCACCATGGCCGGACATTCACAGTTCAAGAACATCATGCACAAGAAGGGCGCGCAGGATGCGCGCCGTTCGAAGGTGTTCTCCAAGCTCGCCCGCGAAATCACCGTGGCCGCCAGGCTCGGCGCCCCTGACCCCGACTCGAACTCCCGTCTCCGCCTCGCCATCATCAATGCGCGCGCGGAGAACATGCCGAAGGACAACATCGAGCGGGCGATCAAGAAGGCGCTCGGCGCCGATTCCGAGAACTACGAGGCCGTCCGCTACGAAGGCTACGGCCCGGGCGGCGTGGCCTTCATCGTCGAGGCGCTGACCGACAACCGTAACCGCACCGCTTCGAACGTCCGTTCGCTGTTCTCGAAGTATGGCGGCGCCCTCGGCGAGACCGGTTCGGTCGGCTTCATGTTCAACCGCGTCGGCGAAATCACCTATCCTGCAAAGGTGGCCTCGGCCGATGCGATGCTGGAAGCGGCCATCGATGCCGGAGCCGACGATGTCCAGAGTGGCGAGGAGCAGCACGTCGTCACGACGTCCTTCGAGGGCCTGAGCGAGGTTGCGAAGGCGCTCGAGGCGAAACTCGGCGAGGCGGAGAACGTCAAGATCGCCTGGCGGCCGCAGACGCTGACCCCCGTCGACGGGGAAACGGCGCCGACGCTGATGAAGCTCGTCGATGGCCTCGAAGAGGACGACGACGTCCAGACCGTCACCGGCAACTACCATGTCCCGGACGACGTGATGGCCAGGCTCTCGGCCGCGTAGCGCCGATCGCCTCGATCCTCCGGCGCGCATGCCCCGTCGCCGGCAGCATTCCTTCGATTCTCTGGAACAGGCGCTGAGGCACTCGGCCCGTCGCCGCGTTGTCCCCGCTCTTCGGACGTTCGCCGCCCGCCCTGCCGCCGATCACGCTTGCGTGTTCGGCTCCTTCCGGTAGTGTTTGCCGCAGGATGGGGTGAGCGTGACCCGGCAGGGAGGCTGGGGAGCGATGCGGAACGCCTACGCAGCGATCGCCGCATTCGTGGGCTGGGGTGCCCTCGGGCTCCAGCTTTCGCTGATCGTGATCGCCGATGGCGAGATCTCGGTCGTCGACGAGGCGATCAACTTTCTCAGCTACTTCACGATCCTTGCGAACATCATGGCGGCGATAACGCTGACGGTCGCGGCGCTGGGCGCGGGCGGATCGCGCGTTCTCGGCTTCTTCACGCTGCCGACGGTGCAGACGGGGATCGCCGTCTACGTCACCGTCACGGGGCTCGCCTACCTCATCGTCCTGCGGACGATATGGGATCCCGAGGGCTGGGCGTTCGTGGCCGATGCGATCCTCCACTACGTGATGCCGCTGTTGTACATCGGGTTCTGGCTGCTGTTCGTGACCAAGGGCACACTCCGGTTCGGCGACATCGTCGGCTTCCTCGGCTTTCCGGTGCTCTACGTCGCGTATTCCCTCGTGCGCGGCCCGATCATCCACTGGTACCCCTATCCCTTCCTCGATGTCGGCGATGCCGGGTTCGGTCACGTGGCGATCAACGTGGCGGCCATGGGCGCAGCGTTCGCGCTCGTCGGGCTCGTCTATATCGGCATCGACCGCGTGCTCGGCGGCCCGCCGCGACGGATGGCCGTTTCCTGAGCCCTGGCTAACGGTCCCGCGCCCGGAAGGCGTATGCCTCAGGAGTGCCAGCAGCGATTCGCATCGTCGGGATCGATCCGGGCCTTCGCCGCACCGGCTGGGGCGTGATCGAGCTTGCCGGCAATCTCCTGACCTTCGTGGCTGCAGGCTCGGTGACGTCGGACGCCGACGACGATCTCGCACGGCGCCTCGTGTCCCTGCATGTCGGGCTGACCGAAATCATGCAGCGCTTCGCGCCTGCGGAGGCCGCCGTCGAGCAGACCTTCGTCAACCGCGATGCCTCCGCCACGCTCAAACTCGGCCAGGCGCGCGGCATTGCCATGCTCGTCCCGGCCCAGGCGGGCCTGCCGGTGGCGGAATATGCCCCCAACGCGGTCAAGAAGGCCGTTGTCGGCGCGGGCCACGCCGAGAAGGCGCAGATCCGGTTGATGGTGAAGGTGCTGCTGCCGCGCGCCACCTTCGACAGCCACGACGCCGCCGATGCGCTCGCCATCGCCATTACCCACGCGCACCACCGCGGCTCGCTGGCGTCCCGTCTCGCGGCTGCTGCGCGCTAGGGATTGCTGGCCGTCATCCGCTCGCGCAGCCATCCGGCGAACTGTTCCTCCGACAGGCTGCCGGCCGCGAGCGAGCGCCACATCGCCACGTATTCCGCGTCCGTCGCTTCGAGGGCAAAGCCATTGAGTGCGAGGAACAGTTCCGTGACGACCAGCGAGACACGCCGGTTGCCGTCCGCGAACGGATGGTCCCGAACGATCCCTGACGCGTAGGCCGTCGCGAGCGCTGGCAGGTCCGGCGTCCCACAGGCAAGAAGATTCAGCGGTCGGGCGAGCGCGGACTCGAGGAGGCCCTCGTCGCGCATCCCGGCCGGTCCGCCATGCTCGGCAAGCTGTTCATCGTGGAGTGCCAGGACGACCGATCGCGACACCCAGCGGATCAAGGCTACTTCGCAAGCTCGCGAAGAGCGTTCCGCCGCGACTTCATGATCTTGCGGGCCAGGTCCATCTGCTCCTCGAATTCGGGATCGTAAGGCGTGATCCTGAATCCGCCCGGAGCCTCGGTAACGAAGAGCGTGTCCCCAAGCTCGGCGTGCATTGCCGCCAGCATGTCCTTCGGCAGGATCGTGCCCACCGAGTTGCCGATCCTGGTCAGT
>CAXNGA010000238.1:0-4029 GCA_964201375.1 Kaistiaceae bacterium | reverse complement strand
ACGCTGCTTGCCGGCTTTTCCGGGCGCATCGCGCGGGTCGACCTCGATGACGGGACGATCACCTCGCTCGGCGCGCTGGGCGGGCAGGACGGTTTCACCATCGCGCACAACAACGCCGTGACGCCCGACATCGTGGCGGTGTCGGACGCCGGCGTGTTCAACCTCTTCGCCGGCGTGGCACCCACCGCGTTCGCCGATGCGGACCTGCCGGTGTCGCCGGGGCCGACCTCGGTGTGTTTCCAGGCCGGTTACTTCTTCTTCTCGTACCGCGACGGCCGCATCTTCGCCTCGGGCCTCAACGCCACCAGCGTGAACGCGCTCGACTTCACCACGGCCCAGACGCGGCCGGGCGGCGTAACGCGCCTCGTGCCGTGGAACGGCGAACTGCTGGCCTGCGGGCCGGCGGCGATCGACGTGTACCGGAACGCGGGCAACGCCTCCGGCTTCCCCTATGCCCATGGCGAGGCGATCGACAAGGGCATCATCGGCAGGTTCGCCATCGCGGGCTTCGAGGACGGCTTCGTCAACCAGCTGGTGTTCGTCGGCTCGGACCATGTCGTGTACCGCCTCGACGGCTACCGGGCGGTGCCGGTTTCCACGCCCGACGTCGTCCGTTCGCTCGAGGCCGTTCCCGATGGCGATGCGGTGGAGACGCTCGTCTACATGAACGGGCCGCACGCGGTCGTCGCCGTCTCAGGCGACGGCTTCACCTGGGAGTACAACCTCACCACCGGCTTCTGGAACGAACGGCGCTCGCACGGCATGAGCCGCTGGCGCGCATCGCGGAGCGTGCGCGTCGGCGACCGCTGGATCGTCGGCGCCATCGATTCCGGCACCCTCTCCTCCGTCACGCGCGAGGCGCCAACCGAAGGCGGCGCGCCGCTCGTGTTCGAGGCGTGGTCGCAGCCGACCGCCGCCTTCCCCGCCCGCATCGCGTTTCCGCGGGCGGATTTCGACTTCGTGGTCGGCGTCGGCGAAGCCGCCGGGACGCCGCCGATCGCGACGGCGCCAGTGGTGGCGCTGTCCTGGTCCGACGATGGCGGCGGGTCGTGGTCGACGCCGCTCCTCCGGAGCCTCGGCGGCGAGGGCGAGCGGCGCACGCGGATCTCGCTGTTCCGCACCGGGCTCAGCGGCGCGGCCGGCCGGCAGTGGAAGGCGGACGTGTCGGACCCGGTCCATGTCGGCCTCATCGGCGGCGCCGTCGCCGCCCAGCCGCGGGAGGCGTGAGCATGACCGATACGCTCCTGCCGCCGCTGCCCGCGGCCGGCGAGGCGATCGCCGGCCCGGGCGGGCTGCCGACCGCGCGCTGGCGCGCCTGGCTGCAGCGACTCGACCGGCGCGTCCGCCGGCCGCCCGCCTTCTGCGCCACCCTCTCGGCAACGGCCAGCGCCGTGACCGGCGACGGCACGCTCCACGCCGTCGCGCCGGACGCGGTGCTGTTCGATACCGGCGCGTGCTTCGCCGGCGGGCTGTTCATTGCCCCGGTCGACGGCATCTACCAGCTCAACGGCACGATCGCGCTCGCGGGCGTCGCCACCGCCCACAACCGCTTCGGCCATGCACTGCAGGTGCTGGCCGGCAGCGGCGCCGGCACCGAGGCGCGCTCCTACGGCGTCGACGCCGGCGACCTCGCGCCCGACGTCAACGCCCGCGTGACGCTCCGCATCGCGCATACCGTGCGGATGCTCGGCGGCAACACCGCGCGCCTTACCGTGCAGGTCGAAGGGGCGACGAAGGTCGTGGCCGTGCTGGGCGGAGCGCCCGGCAATGTGCTGACAACGTTTTCGGGGTTTCTGGTCGGGACGGGGTGAGGCGTCTCCCGCGCCGCAGCGGACGGCCGGGCGGCTCCGTCAGGGGTCCCCGGCCGCCTCCCCGACGTCGGCTCCACCCGGCATCTTTCCGGTGGCAGCGATGAGGATCGGCTCCGCTACCTGCTCGCCTTCGGCGTCCATCTCGACCTCGTAGGCGGCCATGCCCACGGCGCTCCGCGGCATCGTCGCGATGCGGTTCCGCGCTGCGCCCTCGTCCGCCACCTCCTGCGGCGTGCCGGGCACGAGACGGCGCCCGTCGCGAAGGGTCGGGACGACGAAATAGTGGACCCCGGCGGTCACGGTCCTGCCGGCCATGTGGGAAACTCCTGTCGGGACAGTCGTTCTCATTTTGTTCCAGACGGGCCGGCTGCGTCAAGGAAAATGACCCCGGCCCGGCAGGCCGAACCGCGAAAGTTGTCGCAATGCGCCTGACGCCACTTTAAGTTGCCGGACATCACCGGCCATCCAGACCGGGCGCCATCCGTGACCGGGAGACTCGCCCCATACGGGTGCGGCGCTCCCGCCGTCGCTGCACTGCAGGAGCGCGTGTGTCCGAATACCGCGTGTATCTCATGGATGGTCAACAAGGCATCGTGGCGGTCCATACCGTCATCTGCAACGAAGACGAGAACGCCATCATCGCTGCACGGCCGTTCGCGCGCGGGCACGAAATCGAGATCTGGGACGGCGCGCGGAAGGTCGCCCGGCTGAAGCAGGTGGACGAGTAGGCCGCCGGCCCGGGGCAGATTTTCGCCGGGCCGGCGTCCGGACGTGCCGGCCCCCGGCCGCGATGTGCGGGGGTTTCGCCGGAGTGTGTCGTGGCAGCAACATTCCGTTGCAGGAGCGGCGCTACCGGGCGGGATCGTAGCCGAGCTGCAGCATCAGCGACCGGGCCGGCTCCACCGCAAAGGCCTCGGCCCAGCGGCCGGGCAGCAGCTGGCGCCATTCGCCCCGCGCGTCGTAGACGGCGGCGTTGGCCTGCGCCTGGCGGCGAACCGCGTGGGACTGGTGCGAGGGGGTGGCAAGGGCGATGCGCGGCAGGGCCGCCTCGCCCCAGGGCTTGTGCCGCGCATGGTATTCGAGCATCGCGGGATCGAAGTCGAGGCCGAGAAAGGCGCAGATCGCCTCGACCCGGGCGGCGGGATCGAGAACGAAATCCTCGTAGCGCGACAGCAGGACGTCCGGCGCGCCCATGGCCGCCACGATGCTGCGTGCGGCCGAAATCCACCACAGGAAGCCGCGCTCGAAATCACCCTCGAAGCGGCGTCCGATCGAGGCGGTGACGTCGCGGCCGTCGCGCACGGTCAGCACGAAGCGGCTCCCCGGCAGCATCTGCCGGATCAGCGCGAGCCGGCTGACGTGATCCGGCGTCTTCTCGACCACGAAGGTCTTCTGCGCGGCCCGTGCCTCGGCGAGGAGGCGCGCCAGGACCACCCAAGCATGCCGCCGGCCGGCGGAGAACGCCTCCGTCTCGTGCGCGGGCACATGGACGCGGCTGTGCTCGGACAGGATGCGCGCGAGAAGGGTCGAGCCGCTGTGCGGCGAGCCGGCGATGAAGCCGAAGGGCAGCATCGTCCGGAGCAAGCGCTGCCGCGCCGCCAGCGCGCGCGCCGTGACGCCAGCAGCGCGGCTTGCCTTCCGGGCCGCCTTGCGGGGCAGTTCGAGCATCGGTCGAGGGTCCACGCGGCCGTCGCCATCCTTGAAGCCGATTCGGGGCGGCGAAGGCGATAGCCCGCGGGGATTCAACCGCAAATATCCCTCCCGGGAACGGCCGGACCGGGTGCCGGAGCGGCGCGCTTCAACCAGCGGCCGGTATCGGCCGGCAGCGCGCCCGCCCGGCACCCCGGGCCTGCCGCGACGACACCCTGCAACCGGAGAAAGACCAACCATGGCTCCCTTCCCCCTTCTTGGCGCGCTCCTCGGTGGAGCACAGCTGCTGGGCGCGGCCGTCGCCGGCAGGCGCAATCTCCGCGACGGCGCGGCGATCGAAGACCTGCAGCAGCAGAACGCGGCCCTCCTCGACGGCTTCGAGGACGATTACGGCGCGACCTTCGACGCCTCGACCGCCCGGGCCGGCGCCGGCGCGAACCTGTATGCCGACGCCATGGGCCTCAACGGCGCGGCCGGAAACGCGGCGGCAGAATCGGCCTACCGGGCCTCGCCGGGCTACCAGTGGAGCGTGGACCAGGCGCTGCAGGCGATGTTTCGCGGCGCGTCC
>CAXNGA010000237.1:0-4037 GCA_964201375.1 Kaistiaceae bacterium | reverse complement strand
TGGGCACCTGGCTTGCGGCGGCAGACATCCTCGTCCTGCCGGCGTCCGGCCTCGACCCGGACGCTGCCCACACCTCGCCGCTGAAGCTGTTCGAGTACATGGCGAGCGGGCGCCCGATCGTCGCCAGCGCAGTCCCGGCGCTGGCATCCGTGCTGACGGACGAGCGCGACGCACTCCTGGTGCCGCCGGACGACGCGCCTGCCCTCGCCGCCGCGGTCAGGCGCATCCAGGACGATCCGGCGCTTGCAGCCCGACTCGCCGCCACGTCCCGCGCCCGTGCCGGCGACTTCACCTGGGACAAGCGCGTCGAGGCCATCCTGCGCCGTTTCGCGCCGGCGTTCCTGATATGACGAGGCCGGCCGACGCGGAGCGCAGGACCGGACGCCCGATCGTCGTCGAAATCGCCGGCGTTGCCGGAGCGGGCAAGTCCACGCTCGCGGCCAATCTCGCGGCCAGCCTGTCGGCGCTCGGCTACGCGGCATCCGACTCGCGTGCGACGCGGCGCCAGGCGCTTGGGGCGCGCGAACGGATTTCTGCCTGGCTAAGGGCGTTCCCCGAGTCTGCGACCGCCACCGCATTCGTCGCCGGCAGGGTCGTGCGGCGGGACCTGCCGCCGGCAGCGTTGTCGCGGCTTGGCCCCGCCTTCCAGCACTCCCGGCAGCTTCAGCTTCTCGTCCCGCGCCTCGGGGCAACGGGGGTGATCGTGCAGGAGCCCGGCTGGCTCATGGATCTCCTGACGCAGTACGTCCACGCGCGCCGTCCTCTCGATCTGCCGACGGCGCGGCGCTACCTCGCGAAAGGCCCCCCGATCGACTTCGCCATCGTGCTCCGGGCGAGCCCCGAGGTCGCGCTCCGGCACATGAACGCGCGAAAGCGCGGCCTGCCGCAGTCGTTCCGGGCGCTCGACGCTCCGGTGCTCGATGAGATGCTGCGACGGGCCGATGCATCGGGCGGCACGATCGCCAGGGCGTGCCGTGCGGCCGGCATCGAGACGCTCGAACTCGAGGTCGATGCGCTCGATGGGGCGGCGGTCACGTCGCGCTGCACGGAATTCCTGGTGACGCGGCTTGCACGGCGGCGACCGATTGGCGACCTCAGCTAACCGCCCTTCCTCAGCAGATAGAAGGTGTATTCGGTTCCGGCGAGGCCGTGAGGCACGACCGCCTCGCGGACAACGGTCAGATCCGCTATGCGGAAGGCATCCGCTATGTCGGACTTCTGGTGAACGATCGTCTTCCCTGTTCCCGCGCTTTTCGCCATCGGGGCCGAGCGGCGTCCCAGCAACGTGTTCCACAGGCCCGGCTTCTGCGCAGCTGAGCGAATGCCGGCAATGACGTGCTGTCCGCTGACCCGGGAGAGTTCGACGAGAGCGACTCGTAGATCCGCCACGCTGAGCCAGTTCAGAAGACGAATACACAGCGTGGCGTCAAAGCCCGCATTCCGGAATGGCAGCGCGAAGACGCTGGCCACCACCAATGGCGGTGCGCTGCCCAACGCGGTTCGCTTGCTCGCTGCCTCCCTCAGCATGTCCTGGGATATGTCGGCCCCGGTCGCCTTCAGGCCAGCGCTCTCGTACATTGAGAGGAAGCGGCCGGTTCCAGCCGGCACGTCGAGGATTCGACTCCCCGCCGGGATGTCGGTGAGCAGACTGCGCAAGGCATCGTTCTCCGCCCCCCACTTGCCGGACCCGCTTCGCCTCTCCTCGTAGTCGGCTGCGGTAGCACCCGTGTATGCTTTGGATAACTGCCGTCGCTCCATCCGATCGCCTCGCTTGACGCGCGAATAGCGCAGGCTCCAGCCTATCCGGCGTGTCGCGCGCCGGCTATGGGCGGGACCCTCGCTCCACCCTGTGTTCTATCGCCGCCTCAGCCACCTCGGCAAAGGCCGCAAGCGCTTGGTCTAGCTCGAACGCGACCGGGAGGAGGCTCGGTCGACATGCCTCGGTGGCCGGATGCAGGCCCGCGACCATCTGTTCGAACTCTGCCGGCGATCGGTAGAGACGCACGCCGCGCGGTGAGGCGACCGCAAGTTCCGCGAGGGCTGGAAGGGCGGCGGGGCCTATCACCGGCGTCCCGCAGGCGAGCGCCTCGAGGGCGACGTTGGGCATTCCCTCCCAGCGGGATGCCATCACGAGGGCGTCGGCAGTGCCGACGATAGCCGCCGGACGAGCGTCGAACCCTGCGAAGGTGACCTTTCCGGCAATGCCGAGCATCGCGGCGCGTTCGCCAAGGGCCGGGCGTTCGGGGCCATCCCCGAGGATGGTGAGGTGCCATTCCGGTCGTACCGGGGCGAGCGCATCGAGGAGCGCTGCAGTGTTCTTCTGCGCCACCAGCCGCCCGCTGGCGACCAGTTCGATCGCACCCGTTCGCCGCGGGATGCCATCCGCCATTTCGCGGCGAAGGCGGGCGACGTCGACCGGGTTCGGCAGCACATGGATCGAGGCTGGCGACAGCCCTGTCAGGCTGGCGAGCTCGGCGCGCATGGCCTCGGTCAACACCACGACCGCATCGGCTCTCCGATAGGAGAACGCATAGGCGAGGGCCAGCGCCCGGCCGGGCGCTGAACCGCCGCAGGCCACCATGTTCGACTGGCGGAGGAGGAGTGCGGTCCGCCCCGGCAGCACGGATCGCATCGCCCCGAGGAGGAGGTTGACGTGGGGCAGCGTCGACACGACGAGGTCAGAGGGGACCTTGCGCAGGCGGCGGAGAAGCCGCGGGGCGGCACTGCGGAGGCGGCTTCGGCCGAGGACGTGGACCGGGACGCCCGGCGGCACCGAAGACGCCAGCGGACCGTCAGCGGAGAACGCGATGATGGACGTGTCGAAGCCGAGGGCCTTCAGGCCCCCGGCAAGGGTGAGCGCCACGCGTTCCGCCCCGCCACCGGCAAATGACGGAAGCACGAAGGCGACTTCAGCCAACGTGATCGAGACCGCTCAGCAGCGGCTTTGCCGCGCCCGCTGCCCCGAGGGTGGCGTAGAGGTCGCGATAGGCGCCGACATTGCGGTCGAACGAGAACCGCTCGAAGATCCGCTGGCGCGCGAGGCCGGCGACGTTGGCCCGCGCGGCAGGGTCGAGGCCGAGGCCCGCCCGGATCGCTTCGGCGAGGGCCAGCGGATCGCGCGGCGGGACGACGAAGCCGTGCTGGCCGACGATCGCGTGGATGTCCCCGACGGAGGTCGCTACCACGGGGACGCCCGATGCCATCGCCTCGGCCACGACATTGGCAAAGCCCTCGCCATAGGCGGACGACGAGACCAGGAGGTCGGCCGCCCGGTAGATCGAGGGCATGTCGAGCCGCTGGCCGAGCCGGATGAGCGCCGGATGGTCGGGCAGCGCCTCGGTGCCCCGGCCGGCACAGATGACCCGGCACGAAGGCACCATCCCGATGGCGGCAAGGAGCGTCGAGAAGTCCTTCTGCGGATCGGTCCGCCCGGCGAAGAGGATGACGAGCTCATCGGGGCGGAGGCCGAGGGCGGCGCGCATCCGCGCCCGATCGTTTGCGTCGGGCGCGAATTCGTCGGTGTCCACCCCATTGTGGATCACCGCCCAGCGCCTTGGGCGATAGCCGAGGACGGCGTGGTCGCGCTGTCCGGTCTCGGAGTTGACCACGATTGCCGCCGGCCGCGGCGACAGCCACGCGCCGCGGCGCGTGGCGGCGCGGACGGAGCGACCGTGGTTCTCCATCTGCAGGGCCGAACCGCGGATGTTCCAGATGAGCTGGCGCCGCGGCCGGCCGCCGATCAGCGCCATGGCCGACAGGGCGTAGAGGTTGGCATGATAGAGCCAGGAAAGGACGAAATCCGGCCGGTAGTGGTTGATCTGCCGTGCGATGGCAATGACCGGCGCGAGCCCCGGGCGACCGCGGACACAATCCAGCTCGACGACGTCGTGTCCGTCCGCCCTGAGCACCGCTGCATTGGCGCCCCCGCTGACGAGGCTCACCACGCGCTCGCTGTCGACCGATCGACGACCGACGAGCCGCATCAGCTGCCCCTCGGCGCCGCCGGTGAACAGCCCGGTGATCACGTGGAGGACGCG
>CAXNGA010000236.1:0-4047 GCA_964201375.1 Kaistiaceae bacterium | reverse complement strand
ATTTCTGCTTATGAATTATCTATTTATTCTAAAAAAGGTTTATGGGATGCTATCAGGAATTATAATGGAAAAAACAGTTTTACAAATTATGCAACTTTTTACATAAACGGAGAGTTATATAAGGGATTAAATGCGTGACTTCCCGGCGGCTCTGCCGTCCGCCATGAGCTCGGCCCAGATCAGCGCGGCCCGGTCGTCGAACGGCAGGACGCGGCCGGCGAACAGCGACTGCGGTCCTTCCGAACCCGAGAACCACGCGTCGAGCGCATCGCGCTTCGTTCCGCGGGGCGTTTCGAGGATTCCTCGTCTGATTTCGGCGACGGTGAGCGACGCGATGAAAAGGTCCTCGTCACGGATGGCCGACATCCATGCGATCAGCAATGGCGACGGACGGGGCTTCACTGCGTTGCTGATGACATTGGTGTCCAGGAGGTAGCGGGTCACAGATCGACCTTGCGCCCGCCATCCGGCGACCGGGCGAGGTCGAGTTCGGCGCCGACGAGGGGCGAGCGGCGGAGGGCAGCGAGGATTCCTCCTGATTCCCTCGACTCGCCAACCATCGAACTCGCGACCGTCGCGCGAAGCCGGGTCGCTTCCGGGGTGTCCTCCGATAGCCGCCGGGCAAGCGAACGAATCAACTCGCGATCGGCGTCGCGGCCGAGAACCTCGAACCGCGCGAGACCGCGCTCCCCCAGGCGGGACCGATAGTTCTGGACCGCGCGCTTCTGTGAGCTATCCATCCGTGACCTCCGCAACCTATGCCCGGTAATATAACCAGCGCGGCGTATGCTTGCCAGTACCCGACGGCGACCTTTCGAGCCGCGTCACGGAGGCAGTCCGATGCCATTGATCACCCAACGGAAGGGTTGCCCCTGACGTGTCGGATCGGGAAGTAAGTCGTCGGAGTCCGAGGCTAAGGACGTGGCGGAGCGATGCGTCCCGACAGGCTCGGGTCTGAGGCGGGCGCGGGTGCCTGGGTGAGTGGGATTCGGGCCGCGTAACGCGGTCGAGTGCGAGCAAAGCGCGCTAATCGAAGCTAGCCTCGTAGCTGATGGCCATCAGCGAGACGTGGGCCTGCAACGGCGGTCGCAGTTCGAACGCCTGCGGTTCTCGGGCGAAATTCCACAGCCGCATCAAGCTCCAATGTCTCCGGTGCATCTCGGCGACCGCCAGTTCATTGCGCGTGATGTAGAAGGGCGTCCGGTCCCATCCGTTGGTCGTCTTGACCTCGATCAGCCGGTCGCTTCCGTTGGCGTCGAAGCTGTGGATGTCGAAACCGGCGCCGTCGCCGTCCACATCCGCGACCCATCGTACGCGCCCGGCGAGGTCGCCTCGTCCGGCCGCAATGAGGCTGGACCGCTCGTGAGCGAAGACCCGTTCCTCGCCTGCGCGGCCAAGCGCCCTGTTGCGGGCGTCGCGCTGAGCGACATCGTACTTCCGGGCAATGGCCGCCATCTTCTCCAGTTCGACGGGAGGCGGCGCGTTGCTCAGCGTCGGCGGCGGACCGACCCATTGCATAGCGTCCTCGTTTAGCCTTCCCGGGGACCGCGAGGCGGCATCATTGGGTCTGGGCGCGATCCAATCCTGATGGGTATCGAGCCAGCGCACCACGGCGCTCTCCAGCGCCGCCTGATAGTGGACGGCCGGCTTGTAACCTTGAATCCAGGCCTGACCCAGGCCCATGAGCACGGCGCTAATGTTCTGATGCTTGAACTCGATCGAACCCCGAGGTCGGCCGATCGCGGCCGCCAAGGCACGGTTGTGCTCGGCCTTGTTGTAGGGCTGACTCACAAGGTCACTGGCGAGCATCGCGAAGTAGTCGGCGACGATCGCGTCGTTCTGCTCGGCCGTCCAGTCGTCAGCCATCGCTGCCACCGACGGCGCAGGCGCAGCGCGCGCTCATGACACCAAGTGGGTGGAAACGCCGACGGCTGGTCCTGCCTGCGCAAGACGCCGATCGAGTGTATGCACCGTTGCAGCGTGGTCGGAAGCCGTTGCGAGATGGAGGGCGTCGCCGGCGCGAAGCCCAAGCGCATGCTGATCGGCGAATCGCGCCGCAGCTACGAAGTGTCTTGAGGAAACCGGAAGGACAATCAGGCTGTCCGACAACAGCTTGTTGAACCCGGCAAGCGCCACAGCCCGCTGATCTAGGTCGATCTGACCCGTCCGTAGCTTGATCGCCATCGCCGAGGAGAACTCGGCGATCGTCCAGTCGCTGACGTAGATATCGATGGCGCCTAGCCCTGCGAGCCAGGTCTGGACGCGTGCAGTCATTGCCTCGTTTGCCAGCGCCGCAACGACCACGGACGTGTCGAGGTAGATCATCAGTAGCGGTCGCCGTCCCGCATCGCGCGTACCAGATCCGCGGCATCCTCCATCGCGGTCGGCATCGCGGCGGAGACGGACTGGAGAAGCCCGAGATCGATCGGCTTACGCGGCGCAGTCACGGTCACAAGGCGCGCCACAGGCTTTCCGCGCCGCGTGATGTCGATCGTTTCGCCTGCCTCGACCCTGTCGATCAGTTGGCTGAGATGGGCCTTCGCGTCGGCCAGCGTGACCTTGTCCATCGCTTGATCCTGACTAGTTAGATGGTCATATAGCATTCTTGCGACGCGGATTCCACCGGTGTGCCGCGTGTTGGAGGCCCCGCCGTTGCCGCCCGTCCACGTCGACCCCACCCGCGTCCGCGAGTTCGCCACCGCCGACGCCTTCAACGACTGGCTCTCGCGCCACCATGACCGCGAGACCGAGCTCTGGATCAAGATCCACAAGGTCGGCTCGGGCCTGCCGTCGATCACGGCGAAGGAGGCGATCGACGTGGTGCTGTGCTGGGGCTGGATCGACGGGATCCGGAAAGGCTTCGACGACAGGAGCTTCCTCCAGCGCTACACGCCGCGCGGCCGGAGGAGCGTCTGGAGCCAGATCAACGTCGACAACGTCGCCCGCCTCGCCGGCGAGGGACGGATGACGGAACACGGCATCGCTCATGTCGAGGCGGCGAAGGCCGACGGGCGCTGGGACCGGGCCTATGGCGCCGGGAAGAACCTGAAAATCCCCGATGATCTCCAGGCGGCGATCGACGCCGACCCGGAGGCGCTGGAGATGCTGGGAAAGCTCAGCGCCCAGAACCGCTTCGCGCTTGCCTTCCGCGTCCTCGACATGAAGACTCCGGCGGGGAGGGCAAGGAAGATCGCGGCCTTCGTCGACATGCTGCGGCGCGGCGAGACGATCTACCCCCAGGGGAAGAAGGGCGGCTGAGGGGCCTGAGGGCGCGGGATCGGCGTGTCGCCCCGGCCGCTGGCGCCACAGTGACCAACCGCGACCGCGCGCCTCAGCGCTCGAACGTCGCCACCGCCTCGATGTGGCCGGACCACAGGAACTGGTCGACCGGCTGCACGCCGGTGAGCCGGTAGCCCCCGTCGATGAGGATGCGGGCATCGCGCGCCAGCGTCGCAGGACTGCACGAGACCGCCACCACCCGCGGCACCACGGAGGCGGCCAGGGTTGTGGCCTGCGCCATGGCGCCCGCCCGCGGCGGGTCGAACACCACCGCGTCGAACGTCTTGAGTTCGTGCGGCACGAGCGGCGAGCGGAAGAGGTCGCGGCGCATCACCGTCACGGCCTTGATGCCCTTGGTCCGCCGCGCGGCGTGTACCAGGGCCGCCAGCGACGGGCCGTCGCCGTCGACCGCCGTGACCTTCGCCTTCCGGGCGAGCCGGAAGGTGAAGGTGCCGGTCCCGGCAAAGAGGTCGGCGATCGCCCTGGCCTTGCCAACGCCGGTCATGACCATTGCCGCCATCGCGTCCTCGGCTTCCGCCACGGCCTGCACGAAGCCGCCCGCCGGCGGCAGCAGCAGCGCCTCGCCGGCGCGGAGTGCGGGCTCGCGCGTCCGGAACACCTCCTCGCCGTTCACCGTCACGCGCGCGACCGTCGAATCGGCCGCCTTTGCCGCTGCGCCCGTTGCCGCGCGGTACTCCGCCCTGCCGATGTCGTCGATTGCGATGTCGAGCCCGGCCTCGGTCGCCAGCACCGTCACGCGCCCGCGGT
>CAXNGA010000235.1:0-4047 GCA_964201375.1 Kaistiaceae bacterium | reverse complement strand
GAGCGGTCCGCAGTGACGGACCAGCGGCCCGAATACCCCGAGGCCGACAGCGATGCCGAAAGGCGCCCGGTAGCCGGGTCGGCCGCGAAGGCAATTTCCGCGCGGGCGAAATGCTGCGGGGCGGGGTTGCCGACACGCCAGAGGTCGATCTCCGCGTCGTACAGGCCTATTCGCTCGAAGCCCGACCGACCGGCGAATGCGAGCACCTCCGCAAGGCTGCGATCGAGCGCCTCGATGGGCTCGGCGAGGACATCGAGCCCGGCAGCGCCCGACGCGGCCCGCTGCCGGATGGCCCCGGCCGGCGTATCGGGATTGCCCAGCCTGATGCTGTTCCCATCGCGAACCAACGAAAGCCACACTCCGTCGATCTCGACCGACCGGAGGATTGTCTTCGGCGTGACGATCGCGACCGGATCGATCGCCACCAGCGACGAACCGATGCTGAGCACGCCGGCCCCGATCGCATCCACGACACGGACGTCGCCAACACGGAGGACGAGGCCGAGCACCGGATCCGTGTCGAGGACGGCGCTGGACACGGTGGCGGCGTAGCCTGGGCCCAGAGTGTCCTCGATCATCCCCGCAAGCTGCGCGCGGACGAAGGGAAGCTCGAAACTCCGGCTCGCCGCGAGCGCAACCAGTCCGACGGCTACGGCTACGAGGGCGACCAGAACCGTGAGGGTGACGAGCAGCGGCTGCCGCCAGGCGATTCGCCCGCGGAGACGCCTCCCCGAGGGTGGCGCAGGAACGGCAACGGTGGTTGCGATCGATCGACGATCGAAGCGGGGGTCATCCAGCACTCCCCAGCCTCAAACCGGACGCGAAGAGATCGTCATGGGGGGTGCAACGACTCCGTATGCGCCGAAAGGCTGGCGCGTGAATCAAACAATGGCCCGTCACCCCTGCCCCGACTATATACGAATCGCCGGTCCGGCCTGTCGATCAAAGATTTGGCGACCCGGCCGCCAGAGTGCAGGAGGCTTCGTGAGCGCGTTGCAGGTTGGCGAAATGGCGCCGGACTTCGAACTGCCCACCGACGGCGGCGGCACGGTCAAGCTGTCGGTTCTCCGCGGCAGCAATGTCGTGCTCTATTTCTACCCGAAGGACGACACGCCGGGCTGCACCGTCGAGGCGCTCGAATTCACGGCCCTTGCGCCCGAGTTCGCTGCAGCCTTGACGAAGGTCATCGGCGTTTCGCCGGACACCGCGAAGGCGCACGACCGCTTCAAGCAGAAACACGAGCTAGCCATCATGCTCGCATCCGATGCCGAGAAGACCGTCGCCAACGCCTACGGCGTCTGGGCGAAGAAGTCGCGCTACGGCCGCGAGTACATGGGCATCGAGCGATCCACCTTCCTCGTCGGGCCGGACGGACGCCTGGCGGAGATCTGGCCCAAGGTCACCGCCAAGGGCCACGCCGAGGCCGTGCTCCAAAGGGTGAAGCAGGCGGGATGAGGCGCCAGCCCGCGCCAACGAAACCGAACGTTAACCTTACCCCAATCTAATGGCCGAGTTCCGGCGTTTTCATGACGCCATCGGGGCTTTGGTCGATGAGTTCTGTTTCCACTGGCGCCCGCACCACCGGCATCGGTTCACGCCGGCGGAAGTCGCAGCACCACATCATCATTGCGAAGGGCGACAGGGTTCGCTCCTTCGCCTACAGGCCGAAGCTGATCGGCTTCGGCGTCTTGTTCCTGATCGCCCTGGTCGGCGGTGGCGTTGCCTATGGCGTCCACACGATGCTGCAGCAGCAGATGCAGCAGGAGTTGCAGCAGCAGAGCGAAGGCGCCGCTGCCGTGCGGGGCAACCTGCAGCAGTCCTACGAGGTTCGGATTGCGGAGATGTCGCGGCAGATCGACAGCCTCCTCAGCCGCCAGCTCGTCGAGCGCTCCACGATAGAGGAGCAGATCGATGCCCTCGCCGCGCGCCAGGAAGCGCTGAACGCCCGCCAGCAGCTCCTTACCGGGCTGACCAACGAGGCGATTCAGGCGGGCATCGACGTGCTCCCCGCCCTCGCCCCGATCCCGCTCCCGAACCCCACCCGTCTTCCGCCGGACACGACTGCCGCCAATGCGCCGATCGATCCGATAGTCACAGGTGCCACGAACGCCGTGGCCGCGCTCCGTGTGGCGGCTGGCGGCGTGCTTTCTCCGCTCGAGGGCTTTGACCCGACGACCCAGCTCGACGCCGTCGCCGAGGCGCTCGCGGTCGTCGAACACGACCAGTTTGCCGCGCTCGAGACCATCGCAGCGGCAGTCGAGGAACGGGCCGACACCATCGCGAACGGGCTCAGCGCGCTGGGCTATCGTCCCGCCAGCGGCGTCGGCGGTCCTTTCGTGGCAGCCACGGCGGGCCAACAGGACGTCAGCCAGATCGCCGGCGAGATTCAGGCGTTCACGGACCTCGTCGACTACGCACGGGCGCTTCCACTGGGCGTGCCCGTCGACAACCTCAACATCACCAGCAGCTACGGCGTGCGGCGCGACCCGTTCCTCGGCCAGAGCGCCATGCACACCGGCATCGATTTCGGCGTCTACACAGGCACCGCCGTCCATGCGACCGGCCCGGGCCGCGTGACGTTCGCCGGCACCAATGGCGGCTACGGCAAGATGGTCGAGATCGACCATGGCAATGGCATCACCACCCGTTACGCCCACCTCTCCTCGATCTCCGTCCGGGTCGGCCAGGACGTTGCGCGCGGTGCCACTATCGCGCGTACGGGCAGCACCGGCCGCAGCACCGGACCGCATCTCCACTACGAGATCACGCGGAACGGACGGACGATCGATCCGATGCAGCACATCCGCAACGGCCCGACGATCGCGGCGCTGCTCTGACGCGTTAGTCGAGGTCCGCGACCGCTGCGGTTGCGGCACCATCGAGGCGCTGCGCCAGCGATGCTTCCATGAAGCCGTCGAGGTCGCCGTCGAGCACATCCGAGGGGCTCGTGCTTTCGAAGCCGGTCCGGAGGTCCTTCACAAGCTGGTAGGGCTGGAGGACGTAGGAGCGGATCTGGTGGCCCCAGCCGATCTCGGACTTCGTCGCGTTCTTGGCGTTCAGCTCCGCCTCGCGCTTCTCGAGTTCGAGTTCATACAGGCGCGCCTTCAGCATCTTCCACGCGGTCTCGCGGTTCTTGTGCTGCGAACGCTCGCTCTGGCACGCGACGGCAATGCCGGTCGGGATGTGGGTCAGGCGGATGGCGGAGTCGGTCGTGTTGACGTGCTGGCCGCCGGAGCCTGACGAACGGTAGGTGTCGGTGCGGATGTCGGCCGGGTTGATGTCGATCTGGATGGTATCGTCGACGACCGGGTAGACCCAGACGCTGGCGAACGAGGTGTGGCGGCGGGCGTTCGAATCGAAAGGCGAGATGCGGACGAGGCGGTGGACGCCCGATTCCGTCTTGAGGAAGCCGTACGAATTGGTCCCCTTCACCAGGATCGTCGCGCGCTTGATGCCGGCCTCCTCGCCGGCATGCTCCTCGAGGAACTCGACCTTCGAACCATGCTGGTCCGCCCAGCGCGTGTACATCCTGAGCAGCATCGCCGCCCAGTCCTGGCTTTCGGTGCCGCCGGCGCCGGCATGGATCTCGACATAGGTGTCGTTGGAGTCCGCCTCGCCGGACAGGAGCGACTCGACCTGGCGGCGGGAGGATTCGGTGAGGAGCGCCTTCAGGCCCTTCTCGGCTTCGAGGACGACCGATTCGTCGCGCTCGGCCTCGCCCATCGCGATCAGTTCGACGTTGTCGGAGAGTTCGCGATCGAGCCGGCGGACGCCTTCGATCTGGTCGGCGAGCCGCTGACGCTCGCGCATCAGCGCCTGGGCGTTGGCCGGATCGGACCAGAGGTTCGGGTCCTCGGCGAGCGCGTTCAGTTCATCGAGACGGAAGTTCGCCCGATCCCAGTCAAAGATGCCTCCTCAGCAGGGCCATCGCCTGCTGGATCTCATCGACCATGGTCTGGGTTTCGGCGCGCAATTGTCGCTTCCGGAGTGAAGGTGTGAGACTGGCCGCAGGGCCGCGGGGAGGCGCACCATAAAGGCGCGCTTCCC
>CAXNGA010000234.1:0-4053 GCA_964201375.1 Kaistiaceae bacterium | reverse complement strand
CGAGGCGACCCGGGCCGGCAAGCTTCTTGCCGCCCGCAACTACCGCTTCGGCATCGCCTTCACCTCGACGCTCCGCCGCGCGCAGCACACGCTCGACATCATGACGCGCGAACTCGGCATCCAGGGGGTCGAGACGATCCGCGACCCTGCCCTCAACGAGCGCGACTACGGTGACCTCACCGGCCTCAACAAGGACGAGGCGCGCGAGAAGTGGGGCGACGAGCAGGTCCACGTCTGGCGCCGCTCCTACGACATCCAGCCGCCGGGCGGTGAATCGCTTCGCGATACCGGCGCGCGGGTGTGGCCGTACTTCATCCACACGATGCTGCCGCATGTGATGCGCGGCGAAGGCGTGCTCGTCGCCGCCCACGGCAATTCGCTGCGCGCGCTCATCATGGCGCTGGAAGGGCTGACGCCGAACGAGATAGTCCACCGCGAACTCGCGACCGGCGTGCCGGTCGTCTACCGCCTCGGCGCGGATGCGGCCATCATCGACCGCGAAATCCTCGAAGGCCCCGCGCTCGCCCCGGTGGCCGTGCCGCGCGCGCCGCTCTCGACGCAGGCATCGCGGGTTTCGTAGCGCCGCTGCGGATCGTCCGTCGGCAGTCGTCGTTCGCGAACTGAACCGCGACGAAGCTCCGGTTGGCGCGGTTCCACCCGACAACTATCCGAGTGCCCGTCCGGCCTCCCAGCCGAGCATCGCGCGCTTCCGCGTCAGGCCCCAGTGATAGCCGGTCAGAGCGCCGCCCTTCCCGAGCACACGGTGGCACGGGACGACGAAGGAGATCGGGTTGCGCCCCACCGCCCCGCCTATGGCGCGCGCTGCCCTTGGCCGGCCGAGCTTTTCGGCGAGTGCCGAATAGGTCGTGGCACGGCCGGGACGGACGTCCAGCAGTGCCTCCCAGACGCGGAGCTCGAAATCGGTGCCGATGAACACGATGCGGAGCGGGGTCGGGTTCCGGAAGGTTGCCGGGTCGAACACCTGCCCCACGACTGCGGCGACCGCTGCCGGGTCCTCTTCGAACCGGGCGCCGGGCCAGCGACACCCGAAATCGGCAAGACCAGACGCCTCCCCGCCCGCATCGACGAAGCCGAGGCCCGCGAGACGGTCCTCGTGCAGCACCGCGAGCGCCGGGCCGAACGGCGACGGCGCGACGCCCCAGCGGAGCAGCAGCCCTTCGCCGCGACGGGCGAAGGCGCCGGGAGTCATGGCCTCGTGCGCAACGAAGAGGTCGTGGAGACGGCCGGGGCCGGACAGGCCGAGATCGTGGCTCGCCTCGAGAAGCGGCGCGCCGCGGGCGAGGAGCCGCCGCGCATGATCGAGCGTCACCGCCTGGAGGAACGCCTTTGGCGTCAGACCCGCCCAGCGGCCGAAGAGGCGCTGCAGGGCGAAGGATGGCAGGCCGACATGGCTGGCGACGGCATCGACCGATGGCTGGTCGCGCCATTCCAGGCTGATGAACTCGATGGCGCGGCGAACGAGGTCGTAGTCGCCCGCGGTATCCTCGGCGAGTTCGATCGGGCGGGGCATGGCGTTCATGGCGACCTCCTGCCGCCGGTGTGACGGATCGGCGCCCTGCCCGCCACCCGATTCCGGACGCCGCCTCAGGCGGCGCGGGCGGCGGCGAGCGCGCGTGACAGGCGGTCGGCGAAGGTCTGGCGCTCGCCCGGCGGAAGGAACGCGCCGATGCGGAGGGTCCGGCCCGAACTCGAAAGCGAGAGACCCGAAATCCCCCACTCCTCGCGGTGGACGACGAGGCGCGTCCAGAACGGGTGGAAGGTGTGCTCGTGCGCCTCGCCGGCCGGGCTGACGTGCCGCACGAGAAGCTGTGCGCGGGTGAGCTCGAAGTTCTCCTCGGCCATGCCGTCGCGGTAGTTGCGCCTGAAGGCGAGGTAGATGACGAGGATGTCGAGGCCGAAGAACCCGAACACCGGCCAGGCGCCGATGGACAGGAAGAAGCTGCCGAGCACGAAGAAGACGAGCGCGCCACTCGCCATCAGGATGTTGAAGCCGCGCCGGCTGAGCGAGCGGTAGGGGGAAATGGTCGCCCGGAAGATGGGCGCCTCGACAGCGCCGTCGGTGGTGCTTGTCTCCATTTGCTCAGTATACATCGACAATGGCCGATTCCAGCAAATCCCATGCTGCCGCACCGTCGCGCGGTCGCGGCGTCGAGCGACGGAAGCGCCGTTCGCTCCTGTCGAAGGCAGAGATTGCCGAGGTGTTCGGGCGGCTCCGGGGAGCGAACCCGGAGCCAAGGGGGGAACTCGAATCGGTCAACGACTTCACCCTCCTCGTTGCGGTCGTGCTGTCGGCGCAGGCCACCGATTCGGGGGTCAACCGCGCCACGCGCTCCCTGTTCCAGACTGCCGACACTCCGGAGAAGATGGTCGCGCTCGGCGAGGCGGCGCTGACCGAGGCGATCAAGTCGATCGGCCTGTTCCGCACGAAGGCGAAAAACGTCGTCGCGCTGTCGCGGAAGCTCGTCCAGGACCACGGGTCGGTGGTGCCGCGCGATCGCGAGGCGCTGGAAGCGCTGCCGGGCGTCGGGCGGAAGACGGCGAACGTGGTCCTCAACACTGCCTTCGGCGAGCCGACGATCGCGGTCGACACGCACGTATTCCGCGTCTCGAACCGGACGGGGCTTGCGCCGGGCAAGGATCCGGTCGTGGTCGAGGACGGGCTGGAGGCCGTGGTGCCCGCGGAGTTCAAGCTCCACGCCCACCACTGGCTCATCCTGCACGGGCGCTACATCTGCATCGCGCGCAAGCCGGACTGTCCGCACTGCCTGATCGCCGACATCTGCCGCTTCAAGGACAAGACCCCCGGGTATATATAGCTTAACGGCTATTCATCACTTCATAGCCAATGGAATATCGATGTAATGTCCACAGGCCATGACGTGCTGTTCCGCACCCTCGCCGATCCAACGAGGCGGGGGCTGTTCGAGCGGCTTTGCCGGGAGGGGGAACTGACGGTCGGCGCGCTGACGGCCGAAGCGGGTGTGTCGCAGCCGGTGGTCTCGAAGCATCTCGGGCTTCTCAAGCAGGCCGGCCTGGTGAAGGATCGCCACCAGGGCCGCCAGACCCACTACACCGCCCTCCCGCAGGCCCTTTCGCCGCTGCTCGACTGGACAGGCCAGATGGCGGGCTTCTGGGAAAGCCGGCTCGACGACCTCCAGGATCTTCTCGGGAGAATGGACCAATGACGACCGACGCCCCCGCAATCCGCTCCGTCGTCATCGAGCGGGAGTTCGCCCATCCGCCGGAAAAACTCTGGCGCGCGCTGACGCAACCGCACCTGATCCAGGAGTGGCTGATGAAGAACGATTTCGCGCCGGTCACCGGCCACAGGTTCACGATGGGCGGCGACTGGGGCAGCGTCGACTGCGAGGTGCTCGAGGTCGAGCCGCAGAGGAAGCTGTCCTATTCCTGGGCCGCGTTCGGGCTCGAAAGCGTCGTCACCTTCACGCTGACGCCGACACCGCGCGGCACGCATCTCCGGCTGGAGCAGGCGGGCTTCCGGCTGCCCCAGCAGGAGTTCGCGTTCAATGGCGCGAAGGATGCGTGGCCGGCGTACCTCGACCAGTTCGAGGACCTGGTGGCGCGGGAGGGGTAGCGTTCGTCGCAGCCATTCGGGAACGCCGTAGCAGGCGACGCTCTTTACCTCGCCCCGCCGGGGAGAGGTCGGATCGAGACGGGAAGCGGATCGATCCGGGTGAGGGGGGGCCACCGGTCCGGCTCACGCTCCAGCGACGTGCCTCCGCGACAGCACTACCATGGTGCCCGAAAGAGAGGGTGGCCCCCCCCTCACCCGCCCGCAGCAAGCTGCGGTCGACCTCTCCCCGGCGGGGCGAGGTGAAGAGGCGCGACTCGCCGCTCCCGCCCCTCCGCCCCTAGAAGAACGGCGGCGTCCGGCCGAGGGCGATCAGCGCGAAAGACGGCGCCAGCAGGATGAGCTGGTGGAGGAGGTAGATCACCCGGCTCCACCGGCCGGCCCAGCCGCGCACGCGGGCCATGGCGCCGCGCGGCTGCCCGGCCGACCAGCGGACGTCG
>CAXNGA010000233.1:0-4073 GCA_964201375.1 Kaistiaceae bacterium | reverse complement strand
CGACGGCACCTTCAAGGTGCTGGTCGAGGGCGCGACGCGCGCCCGCATCACCCGGTTCACTGGCAACGAGGCGTATTACGAGGCCGAGGCCGAGGCGCTGCCCGACGCAGTCGGCAATGCGACCGAGGTCGAGGCACTCGCGCGTTCGGTGGTCTCCGAGTTCGACAACTACGTCAAGCTGAACAAGAAGATCTCGCCCGAGGTGATCGGCGCGGTCAGCCAGATCGACGACTTCTCCAAGCTCGCCGATACGGTCGCCTCCCACCTTGCGATCAAGATTGCCGACAAGCAGGCGATCCTCGAACTCGGCACGGTCGGTGAACGGCTCGAGCGGGCGCTCGGCATGATGGAGAGCGAGATCTCGGTCCTTCAGGTCGAGAAGCGCATCCGCTCGCGCGTCAAGCGCCAGATGGAGAAGACGCAGCGCGAGTACTACCTGAACGAGCAGATGAAGGCGATCCAGAAGGAGCTCGGCGACAACGAGGACGGCCGCGACGAGATGGCCGAACTCGAGCAGCGCATCGAGAAGACGCGCCTGTCGAAGGAGGCCCGCGACAAGGCCGTGGGCGAGCTCAAGAAGCTCCGCCAGATGAGCCCGATGTCGGCCGAGGCGACGGTGGTGCGCAACTACCTCGACTGGCTGCTCGGCATTCCGTGGTCGCGGCGGTCCAAGGTCAAGAAGGATCTCGTCTTTGCCCAGGAGGTGCTCGACGCGGACCATTTCGGCCTCGAGAAGGTCAAGGACCGCATCGTGGAGTACCTCGCGGTCCAGGCCCGCTCGAACAAGCTGAAGGGCCCGATCCTGTGCCTGGTCGGCCCGCCGGGCGTCGGCAAGACCTCGCTTGCGAAGTCGATCGCCAAGGCGACCGGACGCGAATATGTCCGCATGTCGCTCGGCGGGGTGCGCGACGAGGCCGAGATCCGTGGCCACCGGCGAACCTACATCGGCTCCATGCCCGGCAAGGTCATCCAGTCGATGCGGAAGGCCAAGAAGTCCAACCCGCTGTTCCTTCTCGACGAGATCGACAAGATGGGCATGGACTTCCGCGGTGACCCGTCGTCGGCCCTCCTCGAGGTGCTGGATCCCGAGCAGAACAAGGCCTTCAACGATCACTACCTCGAGGTCGACTACGACCTCTCGGACGTCATGTTCGTGACCACGGCCAACACGCTCAACATCCCGCCGCCCCTCATGGACCGGATGGAGATCATCCGGCTCGCCGGCTACACGGAGGATGAGAAGGTCGAGATCGCGCGGAAGCACCTGATGCCGAAGATTCTGCGTGAGCATGGTCTCGACGCCAAGGAGCTCTCGATCGCCGACGGCGCGCTCAAGACGGTCATCCGCCGCTACACGCGGGAGGCCGGCGTCCGTAACCTCGAGCGCGAACTTGCGACCGTTGCCCGCAAGACCGTGAAGGAGATTCTCCTCACCAAGAAGAAGACGGTGAAGGTCACCGAGAAGACGCTGGAGGATTACCTCGGCGTCGAGCGGTACCGCTATGGCGAGATCGAAGGCGAGGACCAGGTCGGTCTCGTCACCGGGCTTGCATGGACCGAGGTCGGCGGCGAACTGCTGACGATCGAAGGCGTCATGATGCCCGGCAAGGGCCGGATGACCGTCACGGGCAATCTCCGCGACGTCATGAAGGAGTCGATCTCGGCCGCGGCGTCCTACGTCCGCAGCCGCGCCGTCACCTTCGGCATCGAACCGCCGATGTTCGAGCGGAAGGACATCCATGTCCACGTGCCCGAGGGAGCAACCCCGAAGGACGGCCCGTCGGCGGGCGGCGCGATGGCGACTGCGATCGTTTCGGTTCTCACCGGCATCCCCGTCCGCAAGGACGTGGCAATGACGGGCGAGATCACGCTCAGAGGCCGCATCCTGCCGATCGGCGGCCTCAAGGAAAAGCTCCTCGCGGCGCTCCGCGGCGGCATCAAGACGGTGCTCATCCCCGAGGAAAACGTGAAGGATCTCGCCGAGATTCCGGACACGGTGAAGAAGGGGATGACCATCATCCCGGTCGCCCGCATGGACGATGTCGTGAAGCACGCACTGGTCCGCCAGCCGACTCCCATCGAGTGGGACGAATCCAAGGCGGACACCAAGGTCGTCGCCGAGGAAGACGTCGGCAAGGGCCTCACAGCCCACTGATTGGGCCTGTCTCGGGCTGCACATTGAAAGACGCCCGCCCCACAGGCGGGCGTTTTTCGTTGCGCCAATGCATCAACAGGGAGAATCTGGCGGGAATCCGAGGTTTCCGCTTGCCTGCAGCCCGGATTGGCGAAAGGGTACGCGCCCTGTGGCCGACTGTTGCGTGATTGAGATCGGTTTAATCCTGGAAAGGGGCATTCATGAACAAAAACGACGTCATCGCCGCCGTCGCGGACAAGACGGGAATGTCGAAGGCGGCCGCCGGTGAGGCTGTGGACGCGACCTTCGACGTGATCACCGATGCGCTCAAGGGCGGCGACGAGGTGAAGATCATCGGTTTCGGCAGCTTCTCCGTCGCCAAGCGCGCAGCTTCCATGGGCCGCAATCCGCGGACCGGCGCGTCCATCAAGATCGCTGCCTCCAAGACCCCGAAGTTCAAGGCAGGCAAGGGCCTCAAGGACTCCGTGAACGACTAGCCCCTCGATCGGGGCCTCCGGGCGCCGGGAGAGGACCGCTTGCTTCAGCGCCGCGTTCCGCATAGATGCGGGCGCGGCGCCGTAGCGCCTGAAGGGCGGTTAGCTCAGCTGGCAGAGCGCCACGTTTACACCGTGGATGTCGGGAGTTCGATCCTCTCACCGCCCACCACGCCTCCCGCCGACCGCAGCCGATGCCGCGTCGGCAATTGATCGGCCGCCTCGCTGAAACGATCTCGCGACAACTCGCCGGGCGCTTCGCGCGGTGGCGCCGGTGATCCGCCATTCCGCCCTCGACGCGCCGCGGTCACGCATCGCGCTCTACCCGCCGCGCGTACTCGGTCGTTGACCGAAGTTCCTGCCGAAAACCGCCGGCTGCGCGCGGGTGCGGCGAGGTTGGCGTCGCCTCTCTGTTGACTTGCTCCGACCGCCACCGTAATCCACCGCGACCCCGCCGGACGCACGTTGCGCCGGCAAGACGGGGGTGTAGCTCAGTTGGTTAGAGCGTCGGCCTGTCACGCCGAAGGTCGCGGGTTCGAGCCCCGTCACTCCCGCCATTTCCTTCCCGTCGGAAACCCGGAACCGCAGACGCGCGGCCTGCGCGCGCGGGGCATTCGGGGCGCCGCCCGTTCGATCGCCGAGGCACGATGATTCCCTGGGAACACCTCGCGACGGCAGCGATCCCGGGCGAGGGAATCCCCGGCGAGGGCCATTCGCTCAAGCTGATGCGCCGCGGCGACGAGTACTCGATCATGATCGGCGGCAACGAGCTGATGAACAGCCGTCGCGGGGGATCCGAGGAAGCGATGGCGCGGCTTGCCGCCGACCGCATCGGCGGGCGACGGCGCGCCAGGGTCCTCATCGGTGGTCTCGGTCTCGGCTTCACGCTGCGCGCCGCGCTCCAGGCGTTCGGCGCGGATGCGATCATCGAGAACGCGGAACTCGTGCCGGAGGTCGTGGACTGGGCGCGGGGGCCGCTGGCGCCGGTGTTCGGCGACTGTCTCGCCGACCTCAGGGTGACGATCATCGTGGACGACATCGTCGCGGTCATCGCCCGGGCCACCGGCAGCTACGACGCGATCCTCCTCGACGTCGACAACGGGCCGACTGGCCTGACCCGGCCAGAGAATGATCGGCTCTACGGAACGCACGGCCTTGCCGCGATCCATCGCGCGCTGAAGCCGCGCGGCGTCCTCATCGTCTGGTCCGCCTCGCCGGACCAGCGCTTCACGCCGATGCTCAGGCGCAACGGCTTCGAGGCCGATTCCGTGATCGCGCGCGATCATGGCAAGCGCGGCATCCGCCATACGCTCTGGGTCGCCACGCGCCGGGATGGCGGCCGGCCGGCGACTCCGGCTGCCGCCGCGCCGCGTCCATGGGCCCGGGCCGGGTCACCGAAGCGACGGCCCCCACGCTAGGCGCCGCCGTGGAGATCACGCCGATCA
>CAXNGA010000232.1:0-4117 GCA_964201375.1 Kaistiaceae bacterium | reverse complement strand
GCCGGTTCCGCTCGGCATAATCGGCCGCGTCGGTGATGAGGTGCGTCATGCCCCAGCGCAACTCGGCGAACAGAACCTCGGGAACGCTGTAGCCGAACTCGGGCGTCGTCCCGATGAGGATCACCGAGTACCCCTCCGTCAGGAGGGTGTCGAGCATCAGTCCGAGGCCGAAGGCGACCACGCCGTCCGCGCCGGGCTCGCCCGGAAGGGCCGGGTCATCCACGTGATAGGGGGTCGGCGATCCAATGCCGCCTCCCGGCCGGCTGTCGTTGTGATCCCAGCGTGCCCAGCGGCCGTCGAGGATCACCGTTCTTATCGCGGTACGACGGCGAAGCTCCCCGAGCACTCCGTCGTTGAACCCGAGGCAATCGGGCCGGTCCGCCTGCACCAGCCCCAGGACGGGTGGACAGGCTGGCGACCAGGCCACGAGCCCGGCAACCCCCGCCATTCGTGCAGCCCCATCGATCGCCGGGCGCATCGCGCCGGCGTGAGAATCGCCCCAGAGCAGGACCGTCGGCTCGACGCCCTCCGCACCGAACCGGCAGGAGCCCTGCTCCGCAAACGGGCTGGTGCTGCATTCCGGCCCCATTCCCCGCGCCCCTTCGAGGAGCGCAACCAGAGGCTGGAGTTCCGGTGAGAAGCGTTCCGGCACGCCTTTGCCCACCAGCACCAGCGCCGATACGGCAGCGAGGGCGCCGACGCCCCCCACCGACGTCCACAGCACCGTGCGGCGACTGAGCCACGTGCGCCGCCGGAACGGCCGCTCGATGAAGCGCCACGACACCGCAGCGGCAAGAAACGACACTGCGACGGCCGCCGCCGCCTGCACCGGCGCAAGGTCCGATCGCACCAGGAAGAACTGGAGGAAGACCAGGATCGGCCAGTGCCAGAGGTAGAGGGAGTAGGAAATCAGGCCGACCAGGACCATGGGACGGACGGAGAGCAGCCGGCCGGCAGCGCTTTCGCCGGATGTCCCGGCGTAGATCAGCGCGGCCGCACCCAGGGTCGGCAGGAGCGCGGTGACGCCCGGAAAGGGCGTACCCTCGGTATAGAGGAGGGCAGCGCCGAGGATTGCGGCTAGCCCCGCGGCTGCAAGGGTTTCGCGCCACCAGCGGGACCGCAGCAGGGGGAGCGGCACCACGGCGAGAAGGACGCCGATCCCGAGTTCCCAGGCTCGGAACGGGACGAGGTAGAACCCGGCCGCCGGCCGCGACCATGCGACATACGCTCCAGCAACGAAGAGCACTGCGACGGAAACGACGGCAACTGCCGGCAGCCACGACCGGCGCCAGCGGAACATTGCCAGCAGGAGCAGCGGGACTATGAGGTAGAACTGCTCCTCCACGCCCAGGGACCATGTGTGCAGGAGCGGCGTCGCGTCATTGCGTTCGGCAAAGTAGTTGCCGGCCTCGCGCCAGAACCAGAAGTTCGAGACCGATAGAAGCGCCGCGAGCGCTGAGGTCGCAAAGCTCTGGAACGCGGACGGCAACAGCATGAGCCAGCCCGCGACGAGTGCAATCGCGATCATCACGACGAGTGCCGGCAGGATGCGCCGTGCCCGGCGTTCGAAGAAGCCGGCGAGCGAGAAGCTTCCGTCCTCGAGTTCGGCCCTGATGATGGAGGCGATCAGATAGCCGGAGATGACGAAGAAGACGTCGACCCCGACGAAGCCGCCCGGGACGAACGGCACGCCCGCATGGAAGAGGACAACGACGAGAATCGCCACCGCGCGGAGACCATCGATGTCCCGCCGGTAGGTCCCCGTGGTCCCGGCGCCCCCTGCGCCAACGCGAGTCGAACGGCCGCCTATCGCCCTACCCCGCCACTTTCGCTTCCCGTCGCCTCGTCACCAGCACATCGCCGAGAACGAGCACGTCCATCTTCGTCCGGAGGAAGCACGCCAGCGCCTCCCCGGGAGCACACACCACAGGCTCGTTCTCGTTGAACGACGTGTTGAGCACCATCGGCACGCCGGTCAGGTCGCGGAACGCCGATATCAGCCGATGATACAGGGGATTGGTTTCGGCATGCACCGTCTGCAGCCTCCCCGATCCGTCGACATGGGCGACGGCCGGAATGAGCGGGCGCTTCTCCTCGCGGACCTGGAACACCTGCATCATGAACGGGACGTCGTCGTCCTCCTCGAACCACTCGCCCACCGCTTCCTGAAGGACCGAGGGAGCGAAGGGGCGGAACGATTCGCGGCGCTTGATCTTGGCGTTGAGGATCGCCTTCATGTCCGCCCGGCGCGGATCGCAGACGATGGAGCGGTTCCCGAGGGCGCGGGGGCCCCACTCCATGCGGCCCTGGAACCAGCCGACGACAAGCCCGTCGGCAACTGCGGCGGCGGTCGCTGCGATGAGCGCCCCCCTGTCCGGCCGCTCGACGGTGCAGTTGCCGGCGTCCAGGGCAGCCTCGTTCTTCGCCAGCACGGCATCTACCGAGGCGGCATCGAACGATGGTCCCCAATAGGCATGATCCATCGCAAAGCGCGCCGACTGGCCGAGATGCCGGTGCCAGACCGTGAATGCAGAGCCTATGGCGCCGCCGGCATCGCCGGCAGCCGCCTGGACATAGACCCGCCGATATCTCGTCTCGCGACGCACCTTGCCATTGGCGACCGAATTGGCGCCGCAGCCGCCCGCGATCGTGATCGCGTCGACCGGGTGCCGCTCGTGCATGCGGCGCAGGAGGTTGAAGAAGGCCTCCTCGTAGATCGCCTGCGCCGACCGGGCGATGTCGCGGTGGCGCTGCCCGATGGGCTCGTCGGCCGTCCGGGCCGGCCCGAGGAGTTCGACGAGCGCCGGCGTGTAGAGCGTGCTGAACACCGGCACGCCACCATCCCAGTCGAAGGAGAGCGTCTCGCGATGATGGCGGAAGAAGGCAAGGTCCAGGGCAAAGCCGCCATCGTCGCGCAGCACGACGAGCCGCCGGAGTTCGCGGACGAAGCGCGGCTCGCCATAGGGAGCGAGGCCCATCACCTTGTACTCGTCGCCGTAGTGCGGAAAGCCGAGATACTGGGTGACCGCCTGGTAGAAGATGCCGAGGGAATGCGGGAAGAGCACCCTGCCCTCGATGTCGAGCCGGGCGCCCGACCCGATCCCCCACGCGGCCGAGCTGAAGTCGCCGAATCCGTCCACGGAGACGGCCGCTGCCTCGGCGAATGGCGACATGTGGAACGCCGAGGAGAGATGGGCCTCGTGGTGCTCGACGGCGTGGACGGCGCCGCCAAAGCGCTCCCCCGGGAAAGCCTCGGCAAGGTGCTCGGGAATCCCCTTCCGCGCCCGGCGCGTCCGGAGCCGCGACAGGATGAGGCCGGGGCTGGGCCGCCTGAACGCGGCGTACGCCACCTTGTGCCAGAACTGGGCGCGGCCATCCTGGTTGACCGCGACGTGGTCGAGATCCGTCACCGACGCGCCCGCCTCGCGGAGGCAGTATGCGATCGCCTGCGACGGAAACCCGGCCCAGTGCTTGATCCGGCGGAAGCGCTCTTCCTCGGCCGCGGCGACGAGTTTCCCGTCGCGGACGATCGCGGCCGAACTATCGGCGTGGAATGCGTTGATGCCGAGGATCAGCACGCGGCCCGCCTCGCTCTCGACGTCAGGAACACGTCGTCATTCCTGCTGGGATGGCGCCGCAAGCCGGCGGTCGGTGAGCTCCATGGCAAGCAGAATCTCTGCCAGCACCCGCTGCAGCGCATAGAGCCAGCCGGCACGGCCATCGAGGATGCAGCCCCTGGCAAACAGCACGTAGAGGAACACGAGGAACGGCGCCACCACCGCATTGCGGCGGATCCGGTCGGCGCGTGAGAGCGTGCCGGACGACGCTGCGATTATGTGGGCCGCCTCCGCGCGGGCGTAGCGCTGCTGCGCGGCGTACCAGACCGAGAGCGGCTTCCGGTCGTCATGGTCGATCATGGCGTCGAGACTGCCGACCGCCCCGGCGACGACGACCGCATGGCCATGGCCGCGGTTCTCGTAGCGCGCGCCCTGCACGCGATGGAGGACCGTTCGTGGCGGATAGAGCGAACCGCGGAGCGGGCGGCCGTGGATGCAGTAGCGGAACGCGGCGCGGTAGCCGTCGGTCCCGGGCGTATCGGTGAGCCGCCGCATCTCCT
>CAXNGA010000231.1:0-4145 GCA_964201375.1 Kaistiaceae bacterium | reverse complement strand
GCCACACGACCTGACTCAGGCCCGGGTGCTCGGTGCTTCTGTTCGACCGGGAGACCGAATGGTCTCTGCTGATGAGCGCAGCGCTCGATGGCGACGGCGAGGCCTATGCCCGCTTTCTCCGATCGCTGGCGCATCCGCTGCGCATCCTGGTCGGCCGCGGGCTCGCCCGTGCGCGGCTCCCGCCGGGCGACGTCGAGGATGTGGTCCAGGAAACGCTTCTGGCGATCCACCTCAAGGCGTCGACATGGGACCGGTCCGGCCCCATCGGCCCCTGGATTGCGGCGATCGCGCGGCACAAGGCCATCGATATGCTCCGCAAGCGCCACAGGCGCCTCGAGGTCTCCATCGACGACCTCGTCGGCGACTGGGAGGTCGCGGAAGACAAAGCGCCGCAGGTCACGCGGAGCGAACTTCAGTCGCTGCTGGCGGGACTTCCCGACCGGCAGCGACAGGTGATCCGGTCCATCTCGCTCGATGGCGGGACCATCGCTTCCACCGCCCGCGCCCTCGGTATCAGCGAGGGGGCCGTGCGGGTCGGACTTCATCGCGGCCTGAAGGCGCTGGCACAGCAGGCCCGTAAAGCAGTCTCATGAGAACCGAAGACCTCATCAACGCGCTCGCAGCCGACCCTCCCATGGCCCGGCCGAGGCTTGTGCCGATGATCCCCCTCGCGGCGGGAATCGTGGTCATGATCCTCTGCTACGGGATCCTCCTCGACGCGCGTCCCGACATCGCTGAAGCGATGCGAAGTGCCGGGTTCATCCTGAAGCTCACGGCTGCCGCCCTCCTCGTCGCGGCAGCCGCCGGCGCGCTGGTGCAACTGGCTGCGCCGGGCCGGTCGATGGGCATCTGGCGCTTTTCGCTGGCGGCGCCGTTCCTGCTGGTTGCCGGCGGCGTTGTGGCGACGATCGCTGGCACGCCGGCATCGGAATGGTGGACGCGACTGGTTGGCACGAACGCTTTCGCCTGCCTCACCATTGTCCCGGCACTTGCGGCCGCTCCCCTCGCAGGCGCACTTCTATGCCTTCGGTCGCGGGCGCCAACCCGGCCGGTCCTGACCGGGGCGCTCGCCGGCCTCCTGGCGGGCGGCCTCGCTGCCATGCTCTACGGAACCACCTGCATCGACGACAGCCCTCTCTTCGTTGCAGTGTGGTACTCGCTGTCCATCGCGATTATGGCCACCGTCGGCGGCTATCTTGGGCACCTCATGCTCCGCTGGTAGCGCCCGCCGCCCCGCGTGACGGAGAAAGTGATCATGTTCGGAAGCCGTTCGGGTACCATCGTCCTCGAGCCTGTCGCGGGCCGCGTCCGCGCCATCGCCGGGGGAACCGCCATCGTCGACACAGCCGATGCCGTCCTCCTTCGGGAAGGCAGTCGTGCGCCTGTCTACTATTTCCCCCTGAAGGACGTGGCCCCCGGCGCCCTGATACCGACCCAGCACACCTCCCATTGCCCGCTGAAGGGCGAGGCGATCTACTATTCGGTACGGCTGCCGGACGGCAGGATCGCAGACAACGCGGTCTGGCGCTATCCGCACCCGATCGCTGACGTGGCGGCGATCGCCGACCGCGTTGCCTTCTATCCGCACGTCCTCGACAGGATCGTCGTCGGCGACGAGCCCGGCTGAACGGGCACCGCGACGGTGCCGGGAACGACTGGCCCAGGCTGGCAATGCGACGGCTGATCCGCGGCGGCGCGGATCAGGACTGCTGGTCGCCGGGCGGGCATCGATCCGCCGAGGACGCCCCGCCCACGGCGAGAACGGCCGCAGGCAACGTCTGCGAGGCCGACTGCCGGAGGCCTGAAACCCTCAGCGCCCGGTCGGAAGTCCGGCCCGGCGCCAGGCCTCGATGCCGCCGGCAAGGAGGTACCCGTCCGCGCCGGCCGGGACCCGGGCGGCGAGGCGGCGGGCGTTCATGCTGGTCCGAGCGCCGCTCTGGCAATGGAAGATGACGGGCTTCCCCGCGGCAAGGCCGGCCGTCGGCATGTCCGGCTCGGACAGCGGCTGAAGGCGCGCGCCGGGGATGTTCTCCCGCGCGTGCTCCCTAGCTTCGCGAACATCCACGAGGATGGCGCCGTCGTCGATCAGCCTTCTGGCTTCGGACGGGACGATGGAACGGAGCGACATGTTTCAATCCTCTGATTCCGGAGCTGTCGGCGTACCGCAGAACCGTAGATACTTCATGAGTTGCTAAATTAGAGTTCGCTAATATATATGTCAATGCCGCCGCACGACAGGAGGGTTGAAATGACCGCAGTTCCAGTGATCCGGGCGTTCTTCGACGAGCCCACCAACACGGTGAGTTACCTCGTCAGCGATCCCGCGACGAAGGTCGCCGCCGTGATCGACCCGGTGCTCGACTACGACCCCGACTCGGGCCGGGTGGATGTCCGCTCGGTCCAGGCTATCCTCGCTGCGGCGAGGGAAGACGGGCTCGACATCGCGTGGACGCTCGAGACTCACGCCCATGCCGACCACCTCTCGGGGTCGCCCTTCGTCAAGGCACACACCGGCGCCAGGATCGGCATCGGCGAGCACATCAAGGAGGTGCAGCGCATCTTCCGCCCCGTCTTCAACGCAACGGACCTGCGGACCGACGGATCCGACTTCGACCACCTCTTCAGGGACGGCGAGCGCTTCCGGATCGGATCGCTCGAGGTGCAGGTGATGCACACCCCCGGGCACACGCCCGCGGACGTGACCTATTTGGTCGGGGATGCCGCGTTCGTGGGCGACACCCTCTTCATGCCGGACTACGGGACGGCGCGCGCCGACTTCCCCGGCGGCGATGCCCGCACGCTCTACCGGTCGATCCGGAAGCTCCTGACGCTGCCGGCCGAGACGCGCCTGTTCCTGTGCCACGACTACAAGGCGCCGGGCCGGGACCAGTTCGCATGGGAGACGACTGTTGGCGAGCAGCGCGCCAGGAACGTTCACGTCCGTGACGGCGTGACCGAGGAGGCGTTCGTCGCTCTCCGCCAGGCGCGGGACGCCCTACTATCGGCGCCGCGGCTCCTTCTTCCCTCGATCCAGGTCAACATCCGCGCCGGCCATTTCCCCCCGGCCGAGGCGAACGGCGTCCGCTACCTCGCAATCCCGGTCCGGTTCAGCCCGGGCGCGGAACTTCCCGCCGACTCGGGCTCGGTTCACTAGCAGGACCTCGGCCACCCCCTTCGGCGGCGAGGCCTGTCACCTGCTCGCGGGGTTGGCTTAAACCGTGCCGCTACGCGGCGCGGGTTCCCTTGCGGTCGAGGAAGTACATCAGGTTTCTCGCCAGCCTCGGATCGTCCGGCCGCGCGGCGAGCGCGCGGCGCGCAGCCGTTTCGCCGGCCTCGAACTCGCCGAGATAGTAGCCGGCGATTCCAGCGAGATCGTGCAGCCGCCATGCGTAGGTGTCGTCGTCGATGAACAGGCGTGACTATTCGGGGTACGGAATCGCCGCTCCCCGCGACGCGAACAGGAACGTCAGCGGCCAGTTCTTCTCGCCGTACCAATGCTGGGCGATCGCGAACAGCGGTTCCGCCCGGTGCGGCCCGAAGGCGTGGGCATCGAGGTAGGCCTGCTGCACCTCTGGCCACGGCCGCCCGAGCCGTCCGAGGACGCGGCCGATCCGGTACTTCGCCTCGTAGACTTCCTCGGGCCAGCCGCCCATCGCCACACGCCGCCGATAGCCCGCCAGCGCCGTTTCGTACTCGGCCAGGCATTCTTCCGTCTGCGCCAGGTAGAAGACCGGCCGCGGATCGGCCGGGTCTTTCGCGATGGCCGCCGTGAGGAGATCGCGGTCGAGACGCCAGCGTCGCCGTGCACCCTCCGCCGTCCTGCGCGAATGGTCATGGTGGATGTGAACGCCGGGCACACGCAACACCGGCGGATCGATGCCGGGCTTCGTCAGCACTTCATGCGTGACTCCGACGTAGCGCCAGGCAGCATCCGTGCGGGCGAGGCGCGCGGAATCGTAGGAATCCGAATCGAAGCGAACCTTGACGAAATAGGCTCCATCCGGCTCGTCCCGATACTCCTCGCAGAACCGCCTGAGGGCTTCGCCCCCGTGGACGGTTTCATCCCGGAGCAACGGGTGCGACAGGTGACACCGGCCCGACCGGAGCAACGGGTGCGACAGGTGACACCGGGCCGATCGGAGCAA
>CAXNGA010000230.1:0-4160 GCA_964201375.1 Kaistiaceae bacterium | reverse complement strand
GGCGTGCTCGTCGGCGTCGCGGGTGTCGGCATCCTCACCGGCATCATCTAGGCGTTGATCACCCGCGAGGACGGCGGGCAGCTGGAAGCAGGCCCCGGCGCCCGGACTGCCGGAGTGACCTCCTACCCGAACGGCGCCAGTTCCTCCGCTGCCCGTCTAAGCAGGCGCGCCATGGCGGGATCGGCGAGGAAGTCCGCTGCCATGGCCGCGCCGATGGCCTGGCCGGCGGCCACGTCGCTGGGCCAGTGGAGGCCGCAGACCACGCGGCTCGTGCCGTAGTCGAGGCCGCGGGCGAGCAGGGCGGCGCTCCGTTGCGGGACTAGCGCGGCCAGCACGATCCCCCATGCCTGCCCGACGGTCGCGTGACCGGATGGATAGGACCTGTCCTCGGCAAGGAAGCGCGTGCCGCCGCAGCGATGAAGGCTTGCCTCCACCGCATAGGGCCGGCTGCGCGGGAACAGGCCTTTCGCCTCGATCATGGCGCGGTCGACCGCGAACTGCAGGGCGCCGAGGATGCGCCGGGTCGCCGGCAGCGCGTCGCGCGCGAAGGCGTCGCCGAGCACGGAACCGAACGCAATGAACGGGTCGTACCCCGCGTCGCGACCGGCGAGGGCTATGCGCGCCGGCGTGAAGACCGCAGCGACGGCCGCCCGGTCCGCGGCATCGGCCGGCGAACCGGCTGCTGGCGGTGCCACGAGGTTTGCGGACGCCGGCAGGGCGGTCGCAGGCACTGCCGACAGCATCGCCAGAAGAACTGCCGCAAGGAACGGGCGAAGGGGCATCAGGGAGTACCTCACAGCGGGGTTACGCGGATCACCTGGCCGCCGCGCCGGCGCATGCTGGCGCCCCATTCGAAGGCGAGCGGGAGCGGCGCGGGAAGGTCGAGCCGGCAGCGCTGCAGCACCAGCATCAGCGCAAGCGCCATCTCCATGTGCGCGAACCGGGCGCCGCCGCAGATGCGCGGCCCGGCGCTGAACGGCAGATACACCGAGCGGCGATCCGGCCGCGACCGGTCGGCGCCCTCGTGCCGGTCGAGGCGGAACTCGCGCGGCGCGTCCCAGGCGGCCGGGTTCTGGTGGAGGCCGATGACGGACACGAGTACACGGTCGTCGGGGAGGACTGCATGCCCGTCGAGTTCGTCGGCCGCGACCGCGAGGCGCGACAGGATCGGAACCGGCGGAAACATGCGCAGCGTCTCGTCGATGAAGGGTTTCAGCGACGGCACCTTTTCGATGTCGTCGAGCCCGGGCTTCCGTCCGCCGGTCGCCGCCGCGACTTCGCCCCGGAGCTGCTCCTGGAACCCGGGATGCTCGGCGAGGATCGACATGGCCCAGCCGATGGCGGCAGAGGTCGTGTCGGACCCGGCAACGATCAGTGTCACGATCTCGCCCGCAAGGTCCACCTGCTCGTCCACCGGCGCGTGCGCGAGGCGATCCGCGGCGTCGATCAGCGCGCCGAGGGCGTCGGGCGGCGCGGCAGGATCCGACCGGCGCCGCTGGACGAGACCCTGGACGGCCGCCCTGATGCGCCCCGCCGCGCGCTCCGCCGCCCCAGCGTCAACCCCGGCGGCCGGAACGCCCGGCAGGTCGAAGGCGCGGCTGGCGCAGAAGCGGATCACCGTGCGCAGATCGGCCGGGAAGCCGTCGCCCAGCACTGCCGCCTCCGTCGAGAAGGCGAGGGCCACGAGCGTGTCGATGGCAGCGCGATCGACGATGCTGTCGACGGCAACGCCACCGCCCGCAGCTTCGAGGAGCCTGTCGGCGAAGTCGGCGTAGCGGTCCACCACGATTGCCTCGGCGCGAGGCACGTCATGCGGCGCGATGAAGGGCTGGCTGAGCCGCTGCGACCGCCGCCACGCGTCACCGTCGAGCGTGAGACGGCTCGCCCCGAACAACGGCGTGAACGAGGAGAAGTTCTTGGCGTAGTTGGCGCCATTGCCGACGAGGATTCGCGCGGCGACCTCCGGCGACTGAACCACGACGACGGAAGCATCCCCGACCGGAATTCGCTGCGTGGCCCCGGGCGCACTCCCGGCGATGCCGAACAGGAACCCGCAGGGATCGCTGGCGATCGGCGGCCGCGCCGCTCCGGCCGGCCGGGGAGCCGACTGTGGGGCACTGGCCGCGTTGTGGACGGCGGACTTCCGCGCCGGCTTGTCCTCCTCGGCGTAGCTGCGCTTGAAGAAGACGCGGAGGCCCTGGTTGAGGTCACGCGAGGCGCGGATGAGCCCGAGGACCAGTTTCGGATCGTCGACCGCGACGGTGGTCAGTGCGACGGCATCGGCATTCGCATCGGCGGCAAGGAGCGCGCCGCCACCGTCGAGCCACGCTTCGGCAGCGCCCTTGGTCGTCGGCAGCCAGCCCGCATAGCCGAGGAGTTCATCGCCATTCCACGCCACGACGTGCTCGCCCCGAAGGATCTGGCGGCGCACCGCGCGGGCGAACGGGCCGAGCGGTGTGGTCGAGAACGGCGCGAAGCGCGACAGGAAATCGATCGCGACCCCGAACGATTCGAGGGTCGGTGGCAGCGTCACAAACTCGGTCTTCGCCGGCACGCCTGGCTCGTAGCGTTGAAAAGCGGCCCTGTACGGAGGGCCAGCGACCTCTCAGTTGCACCAGACGCTGTTTCAGGCAACACTGTCGTGCGGGACTCACGGCTGGCTCAGGGCCCTGGACTGGTGGGGAAATATGTCTCTCAAGCGATCGCCTCTCTTCGTCCTGCCGCTCCTCGCCGCAGCGTCCGCCGCGAGCGCGGCCGACATCAGCCCCGTAGTGATCCCGCCGATCGTGGTTCCGGTGGTGGCCGGACCGCAGATGCTGATCCAGGTCGAGGGCGGCCCGGTGTTCAGTTCAACACCCATCATCGAGGATTCCGAGGACAAGTTCGGTACGGCGGTCGGCGAGCGCGGCTTCTATCTCGGCGCCGCGGTCCGCCGGATGCTCCCGTCGAACATCGGCTTCCAGGCCGCCATCACCGGCACGTGGCTCCGCGGTTACGAGGTTGCCCCCTTGGCCGAATTGGGCACCACCATGCGGTTCGTGACCGTCGATCTCGACGTGGGGCTGCATCCGGGCGGCGACATCCGGACCCGCATGTTCGCCGGCCTTCGCGTCCTGCACACGATGGATACCCTCGACCTCTACCAGTTCGGCAACGTCACGGACGAAGCCCACTCGGTCGGGACCGCGTGGCTCTTCGGGCCGCGTGTCGGCGCCAATGTCGATCGCCGCATCGGCTCGTCGAGCTTCTCGTTCGTGGCCGACGTTTCGGCCTCGGCGCTTTTCGGGAACGCCAACGTCCTGCTCGCCGACGTCGATGCCAGCGGGTTCCGGATGGCCTTCAACGTCGAGGGCCAGCTCGGGCTCGCGTGGCATCCGTCCGAAAGCTTCGCCCTTGCCTTCGGCTACCGCGGCCAGCAGTGGTGGGGCATCCGCCAGGCGGTCGAGGCGGAGACGTTCGGCCATTACATCGCCGTCGACGCGGACAAGCTCATCCACGGACCGTTCGCCCGCCTCTCCCTTACGTTCTAGCCGGCCGCCGGCACGTTCGCCGGGGACCAACGCCGTCGCGGACGCTGCGGGCGCGATACCCGTCGCCGCAATGCCCGCGACGGGCGGAAGCACGATGTCGGAACCCACCCACGACCGAGGCCTCGCCGCCCGCATCGGCAGGTTCATCAAGGAGCCGCGGAAACGGCTGCACGACGTCTGGCTGATGCTGCGCGGCACGGTGCCGTATCATGTGGCCTACGCGCTCCGGCGACCCTTCGCGCCCGAGCCTAGGACGCTCTACTTCTACCCAGGCCCGCCGCAGCAGTACAATTCGACGATCCTCCGCGTTTGCCTGCTGCGCGGCATCAGGGTCGCCGTGGGCACGCCGGACGACCGGCCGTTGATGTTCTGGGAAGACGAGACCATCAACCGGACGCTGGCGCCGGCCGGTTCGCTCAACGGACGCTGCACCGACATCCGGAAATCCACCGTCGACCGGGTCCACCGCGAGGTGTTCGGCTACGGCGTCGAAATCGACCCGTTCACCTTCACCGGTTCCATCGTCGAGAAGTCGGAGGAGAATGCCGCCCATGACGGTGTCGTCCGCGAGGGGCCGCTGACGGAGATCAAGTCGGGGAAGGTGTACCAGCGGCTCATCAGCAACGAGCG
>CAXNGA010000229.1:0-4197 GCA_964201375.1 Kaistiaceae bacterium | reverse complement strand
TTCGCAACGCTCTGCCAGGCATGCGGGTCGTCGCCGTGCTCATGGTCGTGGCCGGCGTGATCGCCGCCCTGCTCCAGCGGTGTTACGTCGGCGGACGCCGTCACGAATGGGCCGGTGTAGCCGGTCGACGCCACCAGCCGCTCCATCCACGGATCGAAGCCGAGGCCGTTCGCGAACACGATGTCGGCGTCCCCGAAATTGCGGGCATCGCGCGTGCCGGGCTCGAACACATGCGCATCACCGCCGGCCACGACGAGGGTGGTCACCGCAACCCGGTCGCCGCCGATCGAGGCCACCAGGTCGCCGAGGATCGTGAATGACGCCACGGCCTGGAGCTGCGCCTGTGCGTGGGCGGGTGCCGCGAACGCGGCTACCGTGAGCGCTATTGCCGCGAGGGCGCTGCGGCGAGTCATGGCGGGTCTGGTCATCGGACATACTCCGGGAGGAAGTGAAGCTGGGGGACACAGAGAAAGGCCGTCCCGGCCCGGCGGATCAGGCCGGGACGGCGGACGGCAGGCGTCTTCGCGTGGCGATGCTGCCCTCGCGGCCGACGAGGAGCGACGCGACGTAGGCCACGCCCGAGCACAGGATCATCGTCGCGCTCGGCTGCAGGTCCAGATGGAAGGCAAGGAGGAGGCCGGTGACGCAGGAGGCGACCGCAATGGCAACAGCGACGACGACGACCGCCCCCACGGATCGCGCCCAGAACCGCGCCGCGGCGGCCGGCAGGATCATGATGCCCACCGCCATGAGCGTGCCGAGAGCATGGAAGCCGGCGATGAGGTTGAGGACAGCCAGGGCCAGGAATGCGTAGTGGACGAGCCCGCTCCGCGGGGCGAGCCGGCGAAGGAAGGACGGGTCGAGCGCGTCCGCGACGAACAGCCGGAACAGGAGCGCGAACGCGACGAGCGTAACGGTGGCAATACCGGCGAGCAGCACGAGCGCATCGTCCGGCAGTGCCAGGACGCTTCCGAACAGGAAGTGGAGGAGATCGAGGTTCGAGCCGCGCAGCGACACCAGCATCACGCCGGCCGCGAGCGAAATGATCGTGAAGGCCGCCAGCGATGCGTCCTCGCGCTGGGCGGTCCGGCGCGAGACCGCGGCGGCGCCGAGTGCGACGGCCATGCCGGCCACGAGGCCGCCCACGGTCATCGCCGTCAGGGATAGCCCTGCCAGGAGATAGCCGACCGCAGCGCCCGGCAGGATGCCGTGCCCGATGGCGTCGCCCGTCAGGCTCATGCGGCGGAGAATGAGAAACGCTCCGATGGGAGCGGCGCCGAGCGCCACCGCAATGGCACCGATGAGCGCCTTCCGCATAAAGGCGTAGTCGGCGAACGGTGCGATCAGGAGATCATGCATCACGCCACCGCTCCGCCGCGCAGCATGGTGGCCGGGACGGTCGGCACCGGTGCCGGGCCGAGCACGGAGAGGATCTGCGCCGTTGCGCCCTGCACCCCGCGGCGGGCGGCAAGCCGCAGCGTCTCCGGGAAGTGCTGGCGCACCTGGTCGAGATCGTGGAGTGCGACCACCACCGTGCGGCCTTCCGCCGCCCACTGCCGGACGAGGCCGACGAGGTCGGCCGTCGTCTCGCGGTCGACGGCAGCAAAGGGCTCGTCCAGAAGGATCAGGTCGGCATCCTCGAGGATCAGCCGGGCGAAGAGGACGCGCTGGAACTCGCCGCCCGAGAGCGCGGCGATCGGCCGCCGCGATGCGCCGGAGAGGCCGACGAGTCCGAGGGCGCGCTCGGTCTCGCCCGACCAGTGCCGGCCGATCCGGCCGAAAGCGCCGACCTTCCGCCACAGGCCCATCGCCGAAAAATCGGCGACCGAGATCGGGAACGAGCGGTCGATCCCGGCGTCCTGCGGCAGGTACGACGTCCTGATGCCGTCGAGACCGTCGATCGTGCCGGCCAGCGGCCGAAGCTCGCCGGCAACAGCGCGCAGCAGCGTCGATTTGCCCGAGCCATTGGCCCCGATGATGGCCGTCAGGGAGCCGGGGGTGATGTTCCAGTCCAGATGCTCCACGACCGGCCGCCCGCCATAGCCGAGCGAGAGGCTGCGGACGGTGATGCGCGGCGCGGCGGTCACAGCGCCCACCACACGCCCAGCCAAAGCAGCACCAGCACTGCCAGAATGCCGAGGACGCGCTGACCCGCGCTGGCCCGAAACGGGTCAAGGCCGGTAGGGCGAGGCTCGGTTCGGGGGGCGACTGACGAGGTCAATGGAGAGGCGATCCGTATTTTGTACGCTTCGTCCTCTCGTCTACGCGTATATTATATCACTCGTCAACAGCGGACGCACTATGCCCACAGGGCGCCACCTAGGAGAAGGGCGCCGAAGAGCAGCACCGCCGCGGCCGCCGCGATCTCGATCACCCGAAGGGCAATCGCGATGCGGCGCGAGCCGCCGCGCGTCAGCCGGATGGCGGTGTCACGGGCAAGGACCGCAAGGCTCGCGAGGAGCGACACCGTGATCGCCGTACCGATCGCCATCACCAGGGTCGATACGATGCCAGCGGCGTAGAGGCCCTGCGCCATGGCGAAGACGAGGACGATGAGCGCACCCGAGCAAGGGCGAATCCCCACCGCGAGAACCGCCGTCCAGGCGCCGCGCAGCGACATCGGCCGCCGAAGCAGGGCAGGGTTGGGCGCGTGAAGGTGGGGCGCGCCGCCCGCGCCGTGCTCATGCTCTGGCCGGCTGCCATCGTCCCTGGATGCCACCCGTTCGGCCCGGAGTGGCCCGGATGCGTGGGCAGGGGTGAAGAGCCTCCGTCCGCCGGAGCCTCCTGCCGGAATCGCGGCGGCGATCCCGTGGTCGTGGGCATGGCCGTGCCCGCGGATGCGGGTGAAGAGGAGCCACAGGCCGACGACGACGATCAGCGTGTAGCTGGCGATTTCGAGGACCCGTGTGGCCTCGTTCATCGTAACCGCGGTGACGCGGAGGATGCCGGCGGCAACGGAAACCAGGGCGATCGCAACGATCGCCTGGACGAAGGCCGATGCGAAGGCGATGACGACGCCCCGGCGCAGCGTCTCGCCCGAAGCGAGAAGGTAGGCCGAGATCACCGCCTTGCCATGGCCCGGTCCCGCGGCGTGGAAGATGCCGTACAGAAAGCTGACGCCCGCCAGAACGAAGAAGGCGCTGCCATCCTCCTTCATGGCACCGAGGGCATCGGTGAGCGCGGTGTAGAACTGCGTCTGCCACGCGCCGATCCGGGCGAAGATCGGCCCCAGCAGGCCGCCGGCTGCCGGTGAGGCGCCAGCTTCCGGCATCGTGATGCCGAATGGCCCCTGGGCACTGGCTGCGGTCGCCAGAGCGACCCCGGCAAAGGCGACCCCGGCCAGTGCGAGCCGGCGGCGCCTCAGCCGCATGTCACCACGATGGTGTTGGCAAGGCTGGCGGCAGCGCCCGCGAGGTCGGCAGGCAGCATCCGCTCGTCGGCGGGAATGGCAGCGAGCGCGTTGGCCGTCGCCTGATCGAGGAATGGCGGCGGGTAGAATAGCGCGCCGCAGCCCATCGGCGGATCGACCAGCGTGATCGGCGTGTCCGTGACGAACTCGTAGGCGACGAAGTACTCGGGGTCGAACACGTCGAGAGCGGCGTTCCGGACGATTGTGACGGGTGTCGCGAGCGGAAGGGTGAAGAAGAGCACGAGCTGCCCGCCGTATATGTCGAGGAAGTACTCGGTCGCCGCTCCGAACGTGACTGGAACGCCGTCGACGGTCAGCCAGGTGAAGAAGTTGTACTCCGCCAGGGAGTCGACGTTGATCTGGGCCAGCGGTGCGAGCTCGGCCCGGGTGAGCGCGCCGTCATTGTTGGCGTCGAGCCCCTGGATCGCATAGGCGGAGAATGCCTCGTCGAACTGCCAGATGTGCCGGACCGCGGTCAGTTGCCCGCCTGCGCCGAAGACCATCTCGGCCTTGGCCGTGACGAAGACATGCGGGTGCGCGAACGCCGGCGCCGCGAAAAGGACCGCAATGAGCGCGAGCGCCGCTCGCCGGAACCGTGCCACGCGTTGCCGTCCTTCCCTGCCGCCAGCCAAAGTTGGTTTGAAATCCGGCATCTTTGCGACGATATGAGGGGTCAGAGGAGAATCCCCGTGCGACCGATTTCGCCCCCCGACCGGAGGACACCGTGACACGACCGCGGACGCTTCCCGCCCGTGGCCCGGTCTATGGCGCGCTGCGGTCCGCTGGCG
>CAXNGA010000228.1:0-4198 GCA_964201375.1 Kaistiaceae bacterium | reverse complement strand
AATTGCTGTCAGGGCTGGCGACGGGCGCGGTCTATTCGCTGATGGCCCTCGCGCTGGTGGTGATTCACCAGACGACGCATCACCTCAATCTCGCCCAGGGCGAGATGGCGACGATGAGCACGCTGACGGCGTGGCAGCTGCTCACCTGGGGGTTCCCCTACTGGGCCGCGTTCGCCGCGACCCTGGCGCTGTCCTTCATCGTGGGCGCCGCGATCCAGCGCCTGATCATGCACCCGCTCCGCACCGGGTCCGCCTTCATCCAGTTCGCGGCGATGATCGGGCTGTTCCTCGTCGTCAACAGCATCACCAACGCCGTCTGGGGCAGCAATGGGCGGTCGTTTCCGTCCCCCTTCCCGGCCCGCCCGCTCTATGAGGGCGCCCCGATCAGCGGCCAACGGCTCGGCATCATCTTCATCGGCCTGGGGCTGGTCGTCCTCCTCACCCTCCTCCTCCGCCGGACCCGGCTCGGACTCGCGCTCCGTGCAACGGCGGCGAACCCCGTCTCGGCCCGGCTCGCCGGGATAAGCGTCGACCGGATGATGATGGCGGGCTGGGGCCTCGCAGCGGCGATCGGCGCGGCGGCTGGAATGCTGCTGGCGCCCATCGTGACGCTCGAGCCGCAGATGATGTTCAACGTCCTGCCGTTCGCCTTTGCCGCGATCATCCTCGGTGGTGTCTCCAGCCCGCTCGGCGCCGTCGTCGGAGGGGTCGTCCTCGGCATGGTCGAATCGCTCGTCACCACATTCGCGCCGCTCATGGCCCGCGAACTGAAGCTGTCGATCGTCCTGGCGGTGATCCTCGCAATCCTCCTGGTGAAGCCGGAAGGCCTCTTCGTCCGGCGCACGCGGGCACGGCTGTGAGCGGGGCGCGGCGCCTGGCGGCGCTCGTCACCGCGCACGGAAATGCCACGCTGGCGGTTCTGGTCATCCTCGCCGCAATCGCGATGCCGCTCTTCCTCCCGGGCTACCTCCTCTTCAGCATGACCAAGGCCATCTGCTATGGCCTCGGGATCGTCGGCCTGAAGCTCCTGACCGGCTATGGCGGGCAGTTCTCCCTCGGCCACAGCGCGTTCTTCACGCTCGGCGCGTACGTTGCGATCATCCTTGCCCCGACGATCGGGTTCCCCCTTGCCGTGGCCGCGGCGACGATTGCCTCGCTCCTCCTCGGCGCGCTGCTCGGTCTGGCCGGGCTCCGGATCAAGGGCCACTATCTCGGGCTCCTCACCTTCATGGTTGCGCTCGCGATCATCCAGGTGCCGAAGGCATCGGTGCTGGTGCCGATCACGGGCGGCTCGTCCGGCCTGTCGTTCCGCGTGCCGCTCCCCGTCACGACCAGCATCGGACGCGACATCTGGTGGTACTGGACGGCGGTTGCCGTGGCTTTCGCCGTCACGCTCGGCGTCCACTTCCTGATCCGCAGCCGCTTCGGCCGTGCCCTCCAGGCGAGCCGCGACAACGCGCTGGCCGCTGGCGCACTGGGGGTCAATACCGCGCTCGTGGATGTCACGGCGTTCGCGATCAGCGGGGCCTGCGCGGGGATCGCCGGTGGCCTCCTCGCCGGCGTCCTCAGCTACATCAGCAACGACAGCTTCAGCTACACGCTGTCGATTCTCCTGTTCGTGGGTATGGCCGTGACGGGCACCCGGTCCCTTCCGGCTGCCTTCCTCGGCGGCGCCCTCATCGTCTTCGTGCCGACCTGGTCGGGTGATGTCTCGCAGGACCTTTCCTGGGCCCTGTTCGGCGGCACGCTCCTCATCCTTCTCTACATCCAGGTTGCCGCGCCAGGTCTGGTGAAGCGGGTGACACACCGGGCGGGCAAGGTCCGACCCGCCGGAGGCACTTCGTGAACACGCTCGCCCTTCCCTTCAGGGCTTTCGCCCTCGCAGGCGCCATAACGCTCGCGCCCGCCGCCGGAGTGCCGGACCTTCCAGGCGTTTCGGAGACCGAAATCCGCATCGGGAACACGCTGCCCTACACAGGTCCGGCGGCCGCCTATGGCGTACTCGGCCGAACTCTCGAAGCCTACTTCGACATGATCAACGCCGAGGGCGGGATCAACGGGCGCATGGTCCGCTTCATCTCCTATGACGACGGCTTCAGCCCGCCGGTGGCGATCGAGCAGGTGCGGCGGCTCGTCGAGCAGGATGATGTCCTCCTGATGTTCCAGCAGATCGGAACCGAGCCGAACCTTGCTGTCCGCGACTACCTCAACGACGCCGGCGTGCCGCAGCTCTTCGCGTCGAGCGGCAGTCCCCTCCTCGACGACCCGGCCGCATACCCCTGGACCATGCGCTGGAACCCGTCCTTCCAGGCGGAAGCCGCGGTGTATGTCCGGTACATCACCGAGAACTTCCCGGGCGCACGGGTCGGCATCCTCTACCGGAACGACGCGGCCGGCGCGGGTTATGTCGCGGCGATGCAGGCGGCCCTCCCGGCGGATACGCCCATCCTCGCCCTCCCCTACGATGTCGCCGACACGACGGTCGATGCCCAGATCTCGGCATTCCAGGCGGACGGCGTCGAGGTCTTCCTCGACTTCGCCATTGGCACCGCCGCAAGCCGGGCCATTGCCCGCGCGGCGGAGGTCGGCTGGGCGCCACACCATATCCTTACGAGCACCTCAACGGGCGCGGACATCCTCGAGGCCGCCGGACCGGGCAACGCCGTCGGCCTCGTGTCGGCCATCTTCATGAAGGACCCGGCGCTTCCCGCCTGGGCGGGTGACCCCGACATCACCGCCTATCGCGCGTTCCTCGCGGAGCACCACAAGGAGGGCGAGGCCGCGGGCCTCTATGCACTTGCGGCCTATTCCGCCGCCGGCACGCTCGTCGACATCCTCCGGGCCGCAGGCGACGATCTCAGCCGCGGCAACATCATGCACCTCGCCGCGAACCTCGAGGACGTGGCCGCAGCCGGCCTTCTGCCGGGCGTCGTCCTCGACACCAGCCCGGACGACTACGCGCCGATCGAGCAGTTGCAGATGGCCCGTTTCGACGGCACGGCGTTCGTGCCGTTCGGGCCGGTCATCCAGGGCGAGCCGTAGCGATGGCCGTGGGCGCGCAGGCCGGCAACGGAGCGCTGCTCGAACTCGTGGGGCTGCGCGTCCGTTTCGGCGGCGTGACCGCGCTCGACGGCGTGAGCATTGCGGCGGCGCCCGGAGCGATCGTCGGCATCATTGGGCCCAACGGCGCCGGCAAGACGACGCTGTTCAACTGCATCAGCGGGGCCGTGCGCCAGGACGAGGGGTCGATCCTGCTCGACGGAAAGCGCATCGACGGACTGCCGCCGCACCGTCGCGCCCGTATCGGTCTCACCCGGACGTTCCAGAACCTCGCGCTTCTGGAGAGCCTGTCCGTCCTCGACAATGTCCGGCTTGCCGCCGAGCAGGCCGCACGCCGGAGCGCGACGGCGGCGCTCCACGATGCAACGCGCCTCCTCGATGCCTTCGGACTGGGAGCGCTCGGCCGCGGGCCGGTGCACGGGCTGCCGATGGGGACGCGGCGGAAGATCGAGCTAGCGCGCGCGATCGCCGGCCGGCCCCGGCTCCTCCTCCTCGACGAACCGACGGCCGGCCTGTCGGAGGTCGAGGCAGCAGACGTCGTTGCGGTGATCCGGCGCCAGCACGCCGAACTGGGGTTCACCACGCTCCTGGTCGAGCACCAGATGCCGGTGGTCATGGCGCTCTCCGACCGGATCGTCGCACTCGATTTCGGGCGGAAGATCGCGGAGGGCCTGCCTGCCGAGATCCGACGCGACCCCGCGGTGCTCGCCGCCTATCTCGGCGACGCCGCATGAGCGGCCTGGTCCTCCGCGGCGTGGCAGCCGGCTATGGCGGCGTCCCGGTCATCTCGGCCATCGACCTGGCGCTGTCGCCAGGAACGGCAGCGGCGGTCCTCGGCGTGAACGGCGCGGGGAAGACGACGCTGCTTCGCGCCATCAGCGGGCTCATCCCTTCGAGCGGGACGATCCACTTCGGCCAGACCCAGCTCACCGGCAGGCCGCCGGAGGGGATCGCCCGGCTCGGCATCGCCCATGTCCCGGAGGGGCGCGGCACGTTCACCGGCTTCTCGGTCGAGGAGAACCTCCGTGTGGGCGCTGCGGCTGCGCCCCGGGACGAGGTGGCCGAGCGCATGGAGCGGGTCTTCGCGCTCTTTCCAGCCCTTGCGGACCGGCGGCGCCAGATCGCCGGCACGATGAGC
>CAXNGA010000227.1:0-4288 GCA_964201375.1 Kaistiaceae bacterium | reverse complement strand
CCCCGCCACCCCGCTCCGTCTCTCCAACGCGTTCCACACGTTCCAGCCTACGCCGCGGTGAAAAACACGCTGAGCAGGACCGCGCCCCCCTTCACGCCCGAGCAAAACCGCTGCCGAAATCCGAACGCTCATGAATAAGACGGGCTAGTTCCGCCCCTGGGAGACGGGCTCGCGCCAGCTGGCGAACTCCTCCGACCTTATCGCCCCCCAGAGCGGCGGCCGATCGGTGCCTGGGGCAGCGTTGTGCGAAACCCGGCCGCAGGCCTTGCCTTCGACATCGCCGGGCCGATTGGACGGCAGCGCGCGAACGAAGACGGAAGTAAAGCCGAAGTGGTCTTTGAGTTCATCCAGCATAGGTACCCCCGCAAGCTGATCGACGACGGCTACCCCGGGGCCGATGTACACCGTCTTGGACAAATCGCGACAATCTTAGCTGAAAAGGAAAATGCCATTGCGGGTGCCGCGGGAGGACGCGCATGGCGCACGCGACCGCGGCCACCGGAACGGCGCGCTACGGGCGGCCCGCCCGACCGTGGTGAGCTTCCTCCGCTGCATGAAGGCGGGCGTCACGACGTTGATGAGACCGCGCAGCGATCGGTCGCCCAGCGACACATTGGCCATCCCCACTCAGCTGCGGACGATCGGGAACTCCCCGGCGTCCAGGGGCTCGCCCGGAGCGCGCTTCGGACTGGCGTCCCGCAGGGCGGCCTTGTTCGGTGCGACGTAACGGACATCCGGCCCGGCGTAGCGAACGACGAAGGCGCGGCGACGGACCGAGAGGCTCGCATTCCCGCCGGCGGAATGGAGCGTCCGGATGTGGTGGATCGTGCAGTCGCCCGGCTCGAGGTCGAACGTGACCGTCGGGTAGCGGTCCGGCTCGCCGTCGATGTCGGGAACCGATTCCGCGAAGCGGTCGAGGGCGAACTCCTCGCCATGGGCGAAGTGGACCGGACGGAACAGCCGCTCCCAGCGGTGCGAGCCCGCAACGAAGCGCATCGCCCCGGTCTCGCGCCGGACGGGATCGAGCGCGATCCAGATGCTGGCCAGCGATGGTCCGGCGGCGCGAAGATAGGGTTCGTCCTGGTGCCAGGGCGTTGCGGCCTTCGGGCTGCCGGGCTCCTTCACCAGGAGATGGTCGCCGTAAAGGTGGATCGGCCTCGTACCGAAGAGGGCAGCCGCGATGTCCGCCGCAGGTGAGTCGAACACGAAGCGGCGGATCGCGGGCGAGTCGCGCCAGAGGTCGGCGTCGTGGAAGAAGACACCGCCCGTGTCCCTGGCGTGGTTGATCGCGGACGGGCGCGGCCGCGCCATGACCTCGTCCACGGCATTGCGCAGCGCCTCGACCATTTCCGCGGAGAAGGCTCCCCTGAGGAGGACCACGCCGTCACGCCGGAAGGTCGCAGCTTCGTCCGCCGAAACGAGCGCGGCAGGCGTTTTCGTGGCGGGCTCGGCAGCAGGCATCGACGGACCTTCCGGATCGGAGGGGACTGGCGGCGCCTTCACGCCGCCGGAGAGCACACACACTATCTCATGCGGTCATGGCGACCAGCAGCGACCGTCATGTAGCGGGAGGACGAAGTGTCCCGGAATGCGCTCCGCCAGCCCTCGGGACGACGGGGCGGCCCGGCACGACCTGCCGGGACTCTGCAGGCGCAGGGCGCGCTTGCCTTGACCCGGATCAAGCACAGCCCACAGCCCCCGAACCGGAAATGCCGCCGGCAGGATCGGAACGATGGCGTCTTTGGGTTACACGATCCAGCGCTGGCCGACGGACCGCAGGCCTTCGATCATCGATGCACGCAGCACGAAGGATTTGAGGCGCGCCGGATCCGCGGCGATCGCCTGGAGTTCCCGCAGGGACGCCCGCCGCTCCGCCTCGGATTTCTGGCGCATGCGGTCGCGATTGGCGCCGGCCTGCCGGAGAATGCCCTGGGCGACCGGACGGCGCTGCCGATCATAGGCATCGAGACGCTCTAGCGGCGCGCCGCCCTTGAAGATGTCGACCAGCGCCTCGACGAGCGAGAAGGCATCATGAATCCCGGCGTTGAGCCCAAGGCCGCCGGCGGGCGAATTGACGTGTGCGGCGTCTCCCACGAGCGCGGTCCGACGCACCCGGTAGACAGGCACGCAGCGCTGGTTCACGCGGTAGCGCCAGATCGCGGTAACCCCGTGATCGCCCTCGACCGGAACGAGATCATCGAGGATCGCTTCGACGGCTTCAGGGGTGGACTGATCCTCGATGGGCACCGCCTCGTCCGGATAGAGTGCCAGGCGCCACATGTCCGGCAGGCGGAGGAACGCCACGTGGCTGTCGCGGGTCCAGCACGAGGTGACCAGGGACATCCCCTCCAGGTGATCCTCGAACCGGAAGGGGGTGGTGACCACGACCGTCGTCTCGGGGAACGTCTCCCCTTCGAACGGAATGCGCAGCCACTGGCGGACGTCACTCTGCCAGCCGTCGGCGCCGACCAGGACGCGGGCGCTCAGCCGGCCGGTGTCGCCCTGTTCCGTCCCGATGGTGACCGTCACCCGATCCTCCTCCTCGGCGAAGCCGGTGACCTTCTGGCCGCGCATCAGCGTCGCGCCCGGGTGCCCCTCGAGACGCTTCGCCAGCGCCTCCGAGAGCTTCCACTGCTCGCACTGAAGGCGGAAAGGGTGGCGGGTCTGGTCGGCGATGACGGACAGGTCGAAGACCGCCCGCTCACCGGACGGGTGAAGCCGGATCTGCCAGTCCGGGCATATCATGCCGCGCGCGCTGATCTCCTCCGTCAGGCCGGACGGCTCGAGGAGGTCCAGGGTCGGCGGATGAAAACTGGTGGCGCGCAGGTCACGGGCTGGCTCCGCCGACGCCTCGCAGAGAATGACGCTCAGCCCCCGCCCGGCACAGAGGTAGGCGGTCAGCAGGCCAACCGGGCCGCCGCCAACGACCAGCACATCGCAATCAGGTGCCCTGAACGTCATCCCCAGGAAATCCCCTCCCCGCCTGCTGCGATCGCGCCCGGCTGCGGGACCCTATACGAGATCGACCTCGGCGTGACCGGCGATCCCCATTCATAGCCCGCGGTTTGAACCGGGCGGATCCTCCCGGCCGTGAACTGCGGCGAGCGAGCTATGCAGGCCCCCGATCACCCGATCAGGTAGGATTTCTAACCCGTTCCCAAGTACTCTTCACCAACCGCCACACGCGTGATCACGCAGCGGCCTTCGGCGGCTGCCTGCCGCGCTCGACCGGCGGAGCCGGAGCGCTCCGAGCGCCCGCGGCATCGACAATCGACAGGAAACCTCGGTCGCTCACGCCCGCAAACTCAGCGTTGGGTAAGCGTTTCGGAGAGCAGAGTGCGCTCGATTTGGGCGATGTCGTATTTCGCATCGAGGGTGAGGAGGAAGCCTTCGGCCGTGAGGTCGTAGACGATGTCGGCGATCGCGCGTTTGAGGGTGAGGTCGCCCTTCCACAGGCCGATTGCGATGTCGTAGCGGCCCAGGCTGTCGGGCATCCAGGTCACGACCCATTCCTCCACGTCGCCGGCGATGGTGCGGGCGGTCAGCGCCTCGGTGACGCCGGCGGCGAGGCGGCCGGAGGCGATGCCTTCGATGAGCGCCTCGCGCGAGGAGACGACCACGATGTCGGCGCCGGCCTGCCGGAGGTAGCGGCTGAGGCCGAGCCGGTCGAGGCCGGAGAGGCCGGCGAAGAACCCTACCGACACCCCCGCGAGCGACTGGATCGGGCCGGGCGAGACGATCGCCCATCCGGTCTGGAGATAGGCGGGCGAGGTGTCGAGGAAGGAGCGCGTGGTAGGCGAGGCCACCACGCCGCCGGCGATGAGCTGGCATTGCGCGCGGGTGATGCCCCAGCTCCGCGGGTTGAAGTCGCGCGTGATGGCCTGGTTGGTGGCGAAGCTGACGCGCAGGTCGAGACGATCGGCGATCTCGCGGATGAGCTCGATGTCGTATCCCGGTGCGTCCGGATCGCCGACACAGTTGACGCGGCGGATAGGACGGCGGCACACAGACGCGGAGCGTCCCGCTCTCGCGGATGAGCTGCAGCGAGGTGTCCGGCGGCAGGAAGGATACGCCGAGGACCAGGCCCAGCACCGCAAGGGCGCTGATGATGTCGCCGCTGACCGGACGGCGGCCGGTGCCCCGGCCCCCCCTAGCCACGACGGAACCCCCGCAGCGCGAAGAAGAAGAACACCACCGACAGGACCGCCAGGATCACTGGCCCCGCGGACGGATCGAACTGGTTGAAGCCGATCAGCGTGCCGCGCAGCGCATCCACCGCATAGGTGAG
>CAXNGA010000226.1:0-4295 GCA_964201375.1 Kaistiaceae bacterium | reverse complement strand
ACGGCCGCGCGGTCGGTCATGCCTTCCTGACAGCAGCGGCCGGCGGGCCGTCGCTCGGCGCCCTACTCGCCGGAGCGGGCCTCGCCCGGGTGTCGGCGCCGCTCGGCGACGCGTCATGCACCGGCGCACTCCTTGCCGCGGAACGGGCTGCCCGTGACGCGGGGCTCGGCCTCTGGCCGGAGAATCCGCCGGTCAGCGCCTACGATCCCGCCCTTCGTGTCATGGCTGACGGCTTCGCGCTGGTGGAGGGAACGGTGCTGTCGATCGGCCGTCGCGAACGCACGGTCTACCTCAATTTCGGCCGTGACTGGTCGACCGACTTCACCGTTTCGATGACCGTCGGCGCTGCGGCGAGGATCGAGGCCGAAGGCGGACCGCTCGACGCCCTGGTCGGCCAGCGCGTTCGCATCCGTGGTGTTCTGGCAGATCGCGACGGGCCGTGGATCCGCGTCGACGGCGCCTGGCAGATCGAGATACTGGACGACACCGATGGCCGCTAGCCTCCCCATTCGCGCCGGCAGGGGCCGCCTGCCCGGCCTTGGCCTCCTGGTCCTCCTTGCCGCGTGCTCGCCGATCGCTGGCGGGCCGGCGATTGCCCCGGTCACATCGACGGCGCCGTCGCCGGACTTCCCCGTGTCGGACCAGCACGACCGGATCGTCGCCAGTTATGGCGGCGTCTATCGCGATGCCGAGCTCGAGCGCACGCTTGCCGGGATCGTCGGCCGTCTCGTTGCCGCATCCGACGACCCCGGCCGCTCCTACGCCATCACCATCCTCAATTCGTCGTCGGTGAACGCCTTCGCGCTGCCCGAAGGCTACCTCTACGTCACGCGCGGCCTCCTGACGCTCGCGACCGATTCCTCCGAGGTTGCAGCCGTCCTCGCCCACGAGATGGCGCACGTCACGGCCGACCACGCCGCGCAGCGGCAGAACCAGGCGCTGAGCGCCGCGATCGTCGACAACGTCGTCCAGAACGCCGTGGCCGGTGGCCCCGAGGCGCAGATCGCCGTTGCCACCAGCCAGCGGACCCTCGCCTCCTTCTCGCAGCAGCAGGAACTCGAGGCCGACGCGATCGGCATCCGCACCGTCGCGCGCGCCGGCTACGACCCCTACGCCGCAAGCCGCTTCCTCGAGGGGATGGCCCGCTTCGAGCGCTACCGGAACGCCCTCGACACCAGCGAGGGCAACGGGACGGATTTCCTTGCCAGCCATCCGAGCAACCCGCAGCGGATCAGCCTGGCGGTGAGCGCTGCCCAGCAGTATGGCGCGCCAGGCGTTGGCGAGATCGACCGCGACCGCTACCTCGCGGGCCTCGACGGCATCGTCTTCGGCGACGACGCCGCGCAGGGCTTCATCCGGGGCCTCAATTTCTACCACACCCGGCTCGGCATCGGCTTTGCCGTATCGCCCGGCTACAGCCTCGACAACACGCAGGCGGCGGTGCTCGCGGTGGGCCATGACGGGGTGGCCCTCCGCTTCGATGCAGCGACGCTCGGGCCAGGCGAGACGCTGGATGCCTACCTCCGTTCGGGCTGGGTGAACGGCCTCCAGACCGCGACGATCCAGCCGCTCTCTGTCGCCGGGCTCCCGGCCGTGTCGGCGTCGGCGGCAGCCGGCGGGTGGCAGTTCCGCCTCGTTCTCATCGAGGTCGGCCGGGAGGCGTACCGCTTCATCTTCGCCAGCGCCCGCGCCTCCGCAGCGTTCGAGCAGGCGGCGGCCGCCATACCCGCGAGCTTCCGCATCCTGACCCCGGAGGAGAGGCAGACGATCCGTCCGCTCCGCGTGACGGTGGTGACGGCGCGCGCGGGCGATACCGTAGCCAGCCTTGGTGCTGCGATCAGCGGCGTCGCGAACCCGACCGAGCTCTTCATGCTCTTGAACGGCTTCAACGCGGCAACGCAGATACCCCCGGGGACCCGCGTGAAACTCGTCGTGGAGTAGGCTCCATCAGGCGATCCAGGTCCCGTCCGACCCGCTCGGCGAACCGCTCGACCACTGCCACGGCCAGCGAGCTCCGCCCGCGCTGGCGACGAAGATCGGCCTCCTGGCGAAGCGCCGCTCCAGCGAGCCGCCACGACCGGTCGCGTCCGCTATGTCGACGAGGCGGCGGGCCATCAGGCGGGCCGTCCGGTAGGTGACGCCGAGGAGCCGGTGGAGCTGGTGGGCGTTCACCGGCCCGCTCTCGACCAGTTCGATCGCATGCAGCCACTTCGCGAGCGGAACGTGGCTCCCTTCGATTGCCGTGCCGATCCTGACTGTGAACTGCCGCCGGCACGCCCCGCATTTCCGCAGGCCATGGCGCACCGCGCCCTTCCGGTCGCGCACGCCCTCAAGCCGGTAGAGCCGGTGGTCCTCACCGCAGTGCGGGCAGACCGGGCCGTCCGGCCACAGCACCGCCTCGATCCTCCGGACCGCCGCAGCGTCGTCGAAATCGGGCTCGTGCATGGACGCCATCATCACGGAGTTTCGGCCGCGCTTCAATGGACGAACGAGTCTGGAACAAACGCTGTCCGAATCACTGACTCGGGCCGAGTCCGGTTCCGTTCCCATACGAGATGTTGGGGTACCGCCTTGTCGGCCCACAAGAGCGAGTCATCGCGGGGGCGCGTAGTCGATCTGCTCGACGCGGATGACGAGGTCCCCGAGTTCGGTCCCGATCAGGAGTTCGAACGGCACGAGGATCAACTGCCCGGCGATCGGCATCAGCGTTGCCTGGAGCCGGCCATTGCCTTCCATGTAGACCACCGGCGCCTCGCTCGACCGGTGGCCGGCGATCGGCCGGTAGCTCGCGCCGCAGGCATAGACCGGGCCGCTGTAGCCGCCGGCAGGGCCGACCACCATCCGCATCTCGCCGCTCCCCAGCGTCACGTCGTAGCGCGACCAGCCGTCGAAAACCGGAATGGTGCGGTCACATGCTTCCGCCGGCGTAAGGCCTTCGCTCCGCAGCACCGGCGCAATGAGCGCGCTCATCGGATCGACGATGTTGCGGACGTGGTCCATCGTGAGCGGCACGAGGTCGAACCAGGGCACCAGCCCCGGCACCACGGTCAGGTCGCGGACCGCCCGGTCGCGGAGCGTCATTACCGCGTCCGCCCCGTCCGGCCCTTCGGTCATCGAGATCTGGAACTCGGCGGGAAAGGCACGGCCGTTCCGGATCGAACCGCGCGCCGACATCGTGGCCGAAGCGTTGGAAACGAAACGGCTGACACCACGCGTCTCGCCCGACAGCGAGACCGCATATCCGGTGTCCTCGAAGCGAGCATGGACCTCGACCTGCCCGATCCGGACCCCGGCCAGTGAGATGCCGTAGACGAGCGACACGTCCGTCGTGGCTGCCGTCGCCGTATCCGCGAGGCCCAACGCCAGCGCTGCGAACACCACGATGGGTTTCCGGCAACGCCGCGCCAGCTGGGCGCACCAGGTGCCCTGCTCCGGGAATGATCCGATTCGCCGCATCTCCTATCGATAGCGAATCCTGGCCGCGAGTGCTCCCTCCTCATCGTCCGCCGGCGCGGTCGGCGGCGTCGCCTCGCGGGCTACCCGGCCGGGTAGTTTGCCTGGGCGGGGCGACAGCCGATACGGTGCGACCGCAAGGTCACCTCGGGGAGGATGTTTCGTGCCTGCACGCGTGTGGCTGCTCTCGGGCGCGATCGTCGCCCTCGGTGTCCTCGGTTTCATCATCCTGGTCATCGCGGTGCCGGATCCAATCGCCATCCGGCCATCACCCCCGGCGCCGGCGCCTGCCGTAGCCGGTGAACCGGCCACTTCCACCAGGCCCTCGCCGGAACTGGTCGCGGACGTCGCTGCCGTCGCTGCCACCCGACAGGCAGTTCTCCCCGCGACTCATGTCCCGGTGCCGAACGGGCCCACGGTAATGACCCTGGTGACCGCCGCGGAAACCCAGCTCACGTTCGCCTACGAGGTCGAGATCGACCCGCCGGAATACGTGCTTCGGGCCGATCCTGCCGAACTCTATCCGGGCCTCGAAGCGCGCTCCTGCAGCACGAACACCAGCGGCGTCTGCTTCGTCGTCACTCCTGCATTCGCCGCCGCCATCTGCGCCGATCCGGAACTGCGAGGCCTCATCGACCGCGGTGCGGTCGTCCGCGCACTCTTCCGGGACATAAACCGTCGGCCGCTCGCCGATACGACTGTTCGCGCGGCGAACTGTGGCTGAGTTCGGCCGCGACGACCGCTGCGACCGGGCTTAGCCTTGACGCTGCCCGGCCCCACCTCTATAGACGCGCCTTCGCCGGAGCGCCTCGCGTCCGGGCCCTTTTCCACGCATCAGGTTA
>CAXNGA010000225.1:0-4303 GCA_964201375.1 Kaistiaceae bacterium | reverse complement strand
GCCGACGACGTTAATCCCCTCCTGCTGACGCAGCGCTGAATGCCGTCTTCAGCCATCGTTCATCCACGCGCGGTCACTGCGCCCGGCTCCGTGCGAGCATCTGCCGGTCCATCGCGGCAACCCGGAGCGCCTCGCCGACGCCGAGCGGGTCGACGGGAGTGCCGTCGACATGCACCTCGAAATGAAGGTTCGGTCCCGTGGTCATGCCGGTCGAGCCGACCTCGCCGACGACGAAGCCCTGGATCACCACGGCGCCCGGTTCGACGCCGGGCTCGATCCGGCTGAGATGGGCGTAGACCGTCACCACGCCGTCGGAATGGGTGATGCGAACCGTGTTTCCGTAGCCGGAATCCCAGCCGGCGAACGAGACCGTCCCGTCGGCTGCAGCGAACACGAAGGTGCCGCGCGGCGCGGACCAGTCGACCCCGTCGTGTCTTCCCTGGGTGCCGAGGAGCGGATGGCGCCGCGGTCCGAATTCGGACGTGAGGAGCCCGCCGAGGAGGGGCTGGACGATCAGCGTCTGCCGCTCCCCGACGGCGGGAAGGCGCTGGAACAGGCGCGGCCGTTCCGTGGGTTCAGGGGGCGCGACGACGGCGGTGGCGGCACCGCCATCCGGCAGCGCCGGACGCGCGGCAACGACCGCGTCGTTGCCAGCTGGGGGAACGGTGTCATTCGCCTGAGCCGGTGCAAGGATGCCGCCGGCCAAGACAAAGACGAGAGCCAATGAGATTGATCGATGCAACCCGACGCCTCCCCCTCGCGTCGGATCAGATAATATGCTTCAAACTTCCCGGGTAATCTAAAGACTTCTTTAACCTTACCTCCGTGCGAGGCCTCCTCGGCTCAGGGAGACGATCACAGGGACTTCACAAGCGCCGCAACACGGGCCGTCTGGCCATTCTTGATGGCAAGAATAAGGAGGCGGGCGCGCATCTCGTCCGAGAGACCGGCGTCCGCGACGGCTTCGTCATTCCGCTTCCAGAACTTCAGGTGCTGCAACATCGTCGCCTCCCTGGGCATCCGTTTCACCAGCTCGAGGCCGGTTCTACGCCCGTCCGGCTGAGACGACGCTGAACCCTCCGTTCCCTGGCGTTCAGCTCGAGCCCCCGGGTGCAGGAAGGCTTTTCAAGCGGGCGAAGCGCAGGTAGACCGGGCGGCCCACACCGCCCGAGGAGCACCAGCCGCGTGATCTATCCCGCCCTTCTGTTCGACATCGACGGGACTTTCTCCGAGACCGAAGAGACCCACCGCGAGGCCTTCAACGAGACCTTCAGGGCGTTCGGCCTGCCATGGTCGTGGGACCGGCCGATGTACAAAAAGCTCCTCGAGGTGACAGGCGGGAAGGAGCGAATCCGCTACTTCATCGACTCCTGGAAGCCGGAAGGCGGCGAGCGTTCGATCCCGCACATTCCGGAGATGCACGCGGACAAGACGAAGCGCTACACCGCGCTCGTCGATGCGGGCGCCGCCAAGCCGCGGCCGGGGATCCTCCGCATCATCCGCGAGGCGAAGGAAGCGGGCATGCCGGTCGCCATCGCGACCACCACCAGCTTCCCCAATGTCGAATCCCTCATCGCCTCCACGATGGGACCGGACGGCATGAAGATCTTCGACGCAGTCGCGGCCGGCGACGTCGTCAAGAAGAAGAAGCCGGCGCCGGACATCTACCTCCTTGCGCTCGAGCAACTCGGCATCGAGCCGCGTGACGCCATCGCCTTCGAGGATTCCCTCAACGGCCTCCGGTCGGCGGGGGCCGCGGGCATCCGCTCGATCATGACGCCGAGCGTCTACACCGACGATCAGGACTTCGCCGGTGCGTTCGCGGTCATGAGCAATCTCGGCGAGCCGGGTGCGCCGTTCACCCACATCTCGGGCAAGGGTGCCGGAGAGCAGTTCGTTACCGCCGAAGCGGTGCGTCGCTGGGCGGCGGGATAGCTCACGGTTTCCCATGCCTGGTCGTTGCCGGGCCTGACCCGGCAACGCATGATGGGGGGCCGCAGGGGCGACCGTATCGGCGGGGACTGCCGCATCCGCGGAGGGTCATCGAGCGCGACCGGGTCGAGCCCGCGATCACGAGCCCTGTCTATGGCTGACGCTCCTTCAACCGGTCCGGAAGATGCAGCAGACGCGGTCCTGTCCGGCATCCTCACGCCCTCGGGCCATGGCCTTCGCGTTCGCGTCTACTTCGAGGACACCGACTTCTCCGGATCGGTCTACCACGCGAGCTATCTTCGCTTCCTCGAACGCGGCCGATCCGACTTCCTGCGTCTCCTCGGTGTCCATCACACAGTCCTTGCCGCCGACGGTCTCGTCTTTGCCGTTCGGCGGATGGCGATCGAGTTCGACCGGCCGGCGCGGATCGACGACGTGGTGGAGGTGCGCACGTCGGTGGAGGAACTCGGCGGCGCGAGCGTCACGCTGCGGCAGGGCATCGTGCGTGGCGCGGACGTTCTCCTCCGGGCCACGGTGACGGTCGCGCTGCTGTCGATGGACGGGCGGGTGAAGCGCTTCCCTGCGTCGATCCGTCAGGTGCTCGACCGTCAGCTCACAACCAGCGCGGTAACGCTTCGTTAAGCATGAACACCTGACGAATGCTGTGTGCGGCACTCCGCGCATAGCCCTTCTTTGGCCCTATTTGGCGGCGACCCAGCGATGACGGCAGGCGGCCCCGCCCTTTCCGATACCCCCGAAATCCAGGACGAGAACATGCAGCCGAGGTTGATCGATGCCTGAGGCCGCGACCGACGTTTCGCTGCTTGGCCTGTTCGGTCAGGCCCACATCGTCGTCAAGATCGTCATCCTGGGCCTCGTGGCGGCGTCCGTCTGGTGCTGGGCCATCATCGTCGACAAGACGCTGCTCTACCGCCGCACGAATGCAGCGATGGACCGCTTCGAGAAGGTGTTCTGGTCGGGCCAGTCGCTCGAGGACCTGTTCCGCTCGCTCCAGGGCCGCACCACCACGACGATGGCCGCCGTCTTCGTTGCCGCGATGCGAGAGTGGAAGCGGAGTTTCGAGGCCGGGGCAAAGTCGCCGATCGGCCTCCAGGTCCGCATCGACAAGGTGATCGAGGTCACCATCAGCCGGGAGGAGGAGCGGCTCGAGCGCCGGCTCCTGTTCCTTGCCACCACCGGCTCGGCAGGCCCGTTCATCGGTCTTTTCGGAACCGTGTGGGGGATCATGACCTCCTTCCAGGCGATCGCCGCGACGTCCAACACGTCGCTCGCGGTCGTGGCGCCTGGTATCGCGGAAGCCTTGCTCGCGACCGCCCTCGGCCTTCTTGCTGCCATACCCGCTGTCGTTGCCTTCAACAAATTGTCCAATTCGGCTGGGAAGATAACTCAGCGCCTGGAGGGATTCGCCGACGAATTCTCGTCAATCCTCTCACGCCAGATCGACGAACGGAGCTGACGGCTTGGCCGCATCCCTTCAAACGCGCAGCACGGGCAGACGGGGCAGGGGCCGCCGTGGCCGGCACAAGCCGATCAGCGAGATCAACGTCACGCCGTTCGTCGACGTGATGCTGGTGCTGCTGATCGTGTTCATGATCTCGGCGCCGCTGCTCGCATCGGGCGTGCCGGTCGACCTGCCGGAGACCGAGGCGGGCGGGCTCACGCCCGGCACTGTTCCCGTCACGGTCAGCGTCACCAATGATGGCCGCATCTTCGTCGGCGACGAGGAGACCACGATCGACAGGATCGTCGCCGTCCTTGCCGAGACGACGGGCAACGACCTCTCGCAGCGCATCTTCGTGCGCGGCGACCAGGCGTCCAGCTACGGGGCGGTGATGCGCGTGATGGGCACGATCAACGCCGCCGGCTTCACCCGTATCGGCCTCGTCACGCTGCAGGACGACGGCACGACCATCACGACCGAGGGAGCGGCCCCCGCTCCATGAGGAACGCGTTCACCGTCTCGATCGTCGGCCACGTCGCGATACTGCTCGCGGCGGTGGTCGTGCTCCCGTCGGCAGAATCTGCCGCGGAGTTCGAGGTGGAAACGCTCCCGGTCGACCTGGTGACGCTGGCCGAGTTCACCGAACTGACCCGCGGCGTCGAGACCGGGGCACCCGGGATTCCACCCGCGGCAGCCGCGCCGACGCCTCCCGCCGCCCCCGTGCCAAGGCCGGAGCCTGCGCCCGTGCCGGAACCGACACCCGCCCCTGCCCCTGAGCCCGCCCCGGCAGAGCCGGCACCGCCCCCACAGGCGGCGGCCCCTGAGCCCGCGCCCGTCGTGGCGGCGCCGGCTCCGGCGCCCGAGCCCGCCCCGGCTCCGGCACCTGTGGTCGTTGCCGCCGCCGAGCCC
>CAXNGA010000224.1:0-4332 GCA_964201375.1 Kaistiaceae bacterium | reverse complement strand
CGTCTCCCGGCTCGCCTGCGGGCGTGGGCGCAGGGCTGGTGCCATCGGCCTGCTGCGGTTGCGTCTCGGCACCTGCATTGGGGCCGGGGCTTCGCCGCGGCCGGCCTTCGCGGCCTTCGGGGCGATGACGGCGGTCGCCGCCTGGACGGCCGGGGCGCCAGACCTCGATGAAGGCAGGTTCGGCCGGCTCGACCGCAGGTGTCGCCTCGGCCATCGCCGGATCGGCGGGTGACGCGACGGGAGCCGCTTCCGGCACGGGCGCCGAAGCCACAGGCGCTTCTTCCTCGGCCCAGCCGCTCGGCTCGGGGCGGTCGACGATTGCGGGCTCGACCGGCGCGTCCGCGGCGACCGGCTCGGGCATCTCGCCCGCGCCGCTGGGCGCCGGCGCTTCCGTGGGCCCGATTTCAGTGTGGGCAGCCTCCGTCGGAGCGGCGACAGGCGCCACGACGGGCGTTGCCGGCTGAACCGCGCGGCGCTCGACGCGGTAGCCGAGCGACTTCAGCACGGCAGCAAAATCCTCGCCGGACGAACCGAGGAGCGAGGTCATCGCCGGTGTGATCGCAAAGCCGCCGCCACGCACGGCGCCCGTCGGGGGCTCGGGCGATTCGGCGGTCGGCCGCCACGAGAGGAGCGGGCGGATCAGGTCGGCGAGGCGCTCGAGGATGTCGAGCCGGACGGCGCGGGGACCCGAAACACGGAAGCCGACGACGCGGTAGAGCGCTTTCGGAAACGTCTCGTCGACCGGGATGGTCGTGCGGCCGGCGGCGGAAAGGGCAGGCAGTTCCGCAAGGCCAGGACCGCCGAGGCCGCCATTCTTGAGGCCCCAGAGGATGGCAAGCAGCGCGCTCGGATGCGGCTTGAGGAGGGCGGGGACGTAGATGTTGTGGGCACCGAAGCGGACGCCGAGCTTCCGCAGGCTCGCCCGCATGTCCTGGTCGAGCGACCGGACGTCCTCGGCGATCTCGCTCCGCTCGATGACGCCGAGCGCCTCCGAGAGCCGGAAGGCTATACCCCGGGCCTGTGGCGCGAGTTCCTCGGCCGCGCGCATGTCGAACAGCGGCTTGAGCAGCGTCTCGAGGTGGTTCTTCAGCCACTTGTCGAGCCGGCCCTGCACCGCGTCGAGCGCCGCCCCCGTGAGGGCCTCGTCGGCGAGGATGACGAAACGGGGCTTCAGGATCTCGTCGCCATCGACGAGGCGGGCGATGGTCAGGCCCTGCCAGCGCAGGACCCCGTCGCTGGCCAGGACGAACGCCTCGTTCGGGGCGACCGACACCCCTTCGGCCCGCCGCGAGATCTCCCCGACGAGCGCCTGCTGCGCTGCCGTCCGGATGGCCTTCGCGTCAGGGCCGCCTGCCTGTGGATCAGGCACGAAGCGGAAACCCTGTAGCTGACCGACGTGGAGACCTTCGACGACGACGTTGCCGTCGGGCGTGATCTCGGCTTCGAGCATGGCGTTCTCTCTCAGTCGTCGCATCAGTACGCTTGTGCGCCTGTCGACGAAACGTTGTGTCAGTCTTTCGTGGAGGGCATCGGACAAACGATCCTCTATCGCCCGCGTCCGCTCCTGCCAATGCGTTTGGTCGCGCAACCAGTCTGGGCGGTTGGCGGCATAGGTCCAGGTACGGATGTGTGCGATGCGGTTCGACAGGGTGTCGATGTCGCCGTCGGTCCGGTCGGCGAAGGCGAGCTGTTCGGCGAACCAATCGTCCGAAATGGCGCCGCGCCTCGATATCTGGCTGAACACGGCGGCAACCAGTTCGCCGTGATTGGCGAGTGCGATCCGGCGATAGTCGGGAATCTGGCAGATGTCCCACAGGAGCGCGACGCGCTCCCTCGTATTTGCGAGCGCCGGGATCTCCGCGTCCCGCGTGACGAGTTCGAGGACGTTCACGTCGTCGGCGGGAGGCGCCTTGGTGAGACCGTCGCGGTTCGGCGGCGTGTCGAGGCTGGCCTTGAGCGCTGCAATGCTCGCGAAGTCGAGGACGCGGTTCCGCCACTGCAGCGTCTGTACCGGCGCGAAGCGATGGGTCTCGAGCGCCTCGACGAGGTCGGGCTCGAGCGGATCGGCCCGGCCCGTCACCCCGAACGTGCCGTCGCGCGTATGGCGACCGGCCCGGCCGGCGATCTGGCCGAACTCCGACGGCGTCAGGCGGCGGTACTGGAAGCCGTCGAACTTCCGGTCGGAGGCAAAGGCAACGTGGTCGAGGTCGAGGTTGAGCCCCATGCCGATCGCGTCGGTCGCCACCAGGAAGTCGACGTCCCCGTTCTGGAACATCTCGACCTGGGCGTTGCGCGTGCGCGGGCTGAGCGCGCCGAGGACGACCGCCACGCCGCCGCGCTGGCGGCGGATCAGTTCGCCGATCGCATACACCTCGTCAGCCGAGAAGGCGACGACGGCGGAGCGGCGCTGCATCCGTGTGATCTTCTTCGACCCGGCATAGGTGAGGACCGAGAGGCGGGGGCGCGTGACGATGTTGACGCCCGGGATGAGATTTTCGATCACCCGCCGCATCGTGCCTGCGCCCAGCAGCAGCGTCTCGTCGCGGCCACGAAGGTTCAGGATGCGGTCGGTGAAGACGTGGCCGCGCTCGAGGTCGCCGGCGAGCTGGACTTCGTCGATTGCCAGGAACGAAACGTCGGTCCGTGCGGGAAGCGCCTCCACCGTGCACACGCTGAAGCGCGGCCTGGCCGGGATGATCTTCTCTTCGCCCGTGATCAGGGCGACGGCGTCGGCGCCGACGCGCTGGACGACCCGGCTGTAGACCTCGCGCGCAAGGAGGCGGAGCGGCAGGCCGATCATGCCCGAGGAATGCGCCAGCATCCGCTCGATCGCGAGGTGCGTCTTGCCCGTATTGGTGGGGCCGAGGATCGCCGTCACGGTACGCGCGCTCGACGCACGCACCGCATCCGGCTGGGTCAGGACGTTCATCGCAAGCGGGGCCGGATTCCCTCGTCGGCCGCTCCGCAGCGGGAGCGGCCCCTGACCCTTAGCATGAGAACGGAACGCGGCGAGTATGATTCGCTCGGTGCCGCGCTCGATGAGACAAGGTGCTTCGCAAACCCAAACCGGGGTGATAAGGATGCATTCGCCCGTAGCGAAAGCGAGAACAACATGGCCGGCAACGCCCCGCTCCAGTCCTCCATCGTGGACATCCCGTCGGCCCCCGAACTTGCGGCCAACCGCTTCATCTCGGCCGGCTTCAACGGCAACGCGCTGACGCTCACCTTCGGCACGACGCATTACCTGCCCACCAAGATGGGTGAGCCGATGTCGGATGCCACCGAGTCGGTGACCTATGTCACGGCCCGCATCGTCCTTTCCGCCGCCGCAGCGGCCGAGCTCGTGACCAACGTCAAGCAGATGATGGAAAAGCTCGGTCTCGTCCGCCCCGGGAAGCAGCAGACGCTTCAGTAGCATCGAGTCCGACGCCAGTGTTCCTGCGGCCGTCGCCATCGGTGCGACGCGTCTGGTTTCCGGCATCGTTAGCGTGACGCCGCCCTCCGGCTATTCGGGCACGCCCCTGCCGGGGAAGCTCGGCCTCCGGGACGGCATGGTGGCGTTGTTCGTCGGGCTGCCACCGGAGTTCGCCTCGCTCGCGAAGGCGGCGGCGTTCATGACGGTCGAGACCGTCTTCGACCCGGCCACGATCGGCGACGGGACGAAGCGCGACTATATCCACCTCTTTACGACGTCCGCCGTCGAACTCGCCGCCGCAACACCGCTGATCCGCACCGGCCTGAAGCCCGCCGGCATGGCGTGGATCTCGTGGCCTAAGAAGGCCTCGAAGCGGCCGACGGACATCACCGAGGACCGCATCCGCGACATCATGCTGCCGTCCGGTCTCGTTGACGTGAAGGTCGCGGCCGTTGACGAGGTATGGTCCGGCCTGAAACTCGTGATCAGGAAGGAGCCGAGGGCCTGATGGTCTCGTTCCGCCTGCCCAGGCGATCCAAGGTCGACGAAGGCGCCACGCTGCGCGTTGCGCACGCCGCGGAGCCGCGGACCCTGCGCGTCTACCGCTGGAACCCCGACGACGGCCGCAACCCGCACGTCGACACGTTCGAGATCGATGCCGCCGCCACCGGCCCGATGGTGCTGGACGCCCTCATCGCCATCAAGGACAGGCTCGACCCGACGCTGACCTTCCGCCGCTCCTGCGGCGAAGGCGTCTGCGGCTCCTGCGCGATGAACATCGACGGGCAGAACACGCTCGCCTGCACCCACGCGCTCGCCGACTGCGAGGATGTCGTGAAAGTCTATCCGCTGCCGCACCAGCCGGTGGTGAAGGATCTCGTCCCCGACCTCACCGAGTTCTTCGCCCAGCACGCTTC
>CAXNGA010000223.1:0-4346 GCA_964201375.1 Kaistiaceae bacterium | reverse complement strand
CAACACCGCGATCGCCTTCGACGCGGCTGCCGACGATGCCAACCGCTACCGCCGTTCGGGCTCGACACTCTACGTGTTCGCCCTCCCGGACGCGGTCGCCGCAAACTAGTAGTCACTGCAACAACGGTCCCCGCCGCCCGGCGGGGACCTACCCTCACATTTTACCTCCCTGCATAGACTTGGCGGAAAGCAGCCCTTCCCGGGCAGCCTTCCGCCATTTTCGTTTGTGACCGCCTCTCCTCACGGCTTCATCCCCTCGGCAGAGGCGTGACACTGGGGACTGCGGCTCTCCCCGAACTCGCGGCCATTCCCCGGTCGCATGCACCGATCCTGGTGGACTGTGGTCACCGCTTTCCTGCCGCCAGGAACTCGCTCCAGGAGAATGGTCGTGGCCAGCATGGCGCCCCCCGCAACGCCATTCGCCAGGCGCTCAGGGGCTCCTGCCGTCGAGTTCGGGGATCAGTGCCCGCCTGTACGGCTTCTGCCCGTTCACACCCTTGACCAGCCGGAAGAGCTGGATCGTTTCAGGCGGCTGGCCGCAGACATGGCAGCGGAGCCGGAGGGAGATGGTCTTCAGATCACCGTCCGGCTGCGAGCGCCAGAAGGCGTTGAGCGGTCGCACCGCCTCGATCCCGCAACGGCAGCGCAGCTCGAGATCGGTCCAGCCGCGGAGCTGGGCGTCGACGATGGTTCGCATGAGAACGAAATAGGAACCGATTCCCGCCCGCGTCAAGCGGTGCCGGCGGTCGGTGGGATAGCGCAGGGACCCACTCCACTCCGGGCGGATGAAGGCGCGGCCCGCGGCCGGCGCCCTGTGCAGGCGCCGGCCGGTTCGCTCCTAGCGGAAGCGGTAGTTGATGCCGGCCTGGAAGTTGCCGTCGAGCATGCCGGCGCCGCCCGTCGCCTTGATCTCCATGAAGCCGGACATGTGCGGCGTGAGCGCGATCTCGAGGCCCAGGCCGGCGTTGAAGAGAACGCCGGTGTGGACACCGAAGAAGCTGCCGGTGTGGTAGCCGATGCCCAGCTCGCCATAGGCAAGGAGCCCGGCCTCGATCAGGAGGCCGACACGGGCATTCACATCGACCTCGTAGTCCGGGCCGAAATCGTCCGTGCAACAGATGTTTCGGGATCCCTGGAGGCTCACGCCCGCCAGGATCCGGTCGCGCAGGATGAAGTCGTAACCTGCCTGGAAGCCGAGCTGGTGCAGCGCGCCGGCGTAGCGCCCGACATAGAAGCCGCCGAGGTCACGTTCCTCACCCTCGTTCCAGCGGCGCTCGATGTTGCCGTACATCCGCGTGTAGCGGACCACGAGGATCTGGTTGGCGAACTGGACCCTGTAGTCATCCGCGGCGTCGTCGACCGTGCGCGCGGCAAGGGTCGTGGCAAGGTACGAGAAGCCGATCGACGAACGACCGCCGGGCAGCATCACATCGACGCCCCCACCGGCAACGACGCCGGCCGACATGCCGTGGAACCACGACGTCTCCTGCCAGCCGGGGTTTCCCGGCGCGTCAAGGACATCGGCGCCGGCCACCACATGGCCGATGGCTATTCCGCCCTGGACGTAGAAGAGGAACGGTCCGTAGGCGAGGCCGATGCGGCCGGTGATGTTCGGGTGCCAGTGGCCCTTGAGGTCGAACTCGCATCGCGTGACCAGGACCGAACAGGTCGGCGAGATGTAGTTGTCCGCCTTGCCGCCCGGCGTGTACATCAAGGCCTCGACGCCGTAGACGACGTGGCCTCGCTGCCAGTTGTAGCCGAGCGTGAAGCCCACGGGCCCGACCGCTTCGACCTCGAAGACGTCCCAGAAATTGACGTGAGGCATGCCTAGCGGCACCTCGAAGGTGTCCCCCGGATCGCCATAGAGACCTGCCCCTCCCGGGAGAATCTCGACGGTCGCCGTGCCGCTCATCCGCCCGTAGAACCAGCCCCTGTAGGGCCCGGCCCACAAGCCGTCATCGTCAGCCGAAGCCGGCGCTCCGGCAAAGACTGTGGCCGCAGCGATGATCGCCGCAGCCAGGATTCCCCTCGTCCGCATGTACCGTCCCCCCTCAGTTCAACCGAGAGACGATTCCGCGTTGCGGCGCCCCGGTCAAGGCCGGAAAGGCGATCCGTATTAGCCGAGGCTCAGACGCCCCCGCAAATTCAGCGTTCCGGCGGCTGGAGCGCCGGCGCGGGACCGGCCGGAGCGGCGGCGGCGCCAAAGGCCCGCGGCCAAAGCAGGGCGCTCGCCAGGCCGGCAAGGCCCGCGCCGATGAGCTGGGCGACGATGAAGGCGGGCACGTCGGCTGGGGCGATGCCGGTAAAGGACGGCGTGAGCGACCGAGCGATCGTGCCCGCAGGGTTGGCGAACGAAGTCGACGCGGTGAACCAGTATGCCGCGCCGATGTAGAGCGCGACGGCGGCCGGAAGCGCGCTCCGCCGCCCCGCGAGGCAGCCGAAGATCACCAGGACGAGGCCGAATGCAGCCACGCCTTCGGCGAGGAACTGCGATGCTCCGGAGCGGACGTTGTCCGACGCGGCGAGGACCGGCAGCTCGAACATGAGGTTTGCCAGCGCCACGCCGGCGATACCGCCGGCGATCTGGGCCGCGACATAGGGAAGGACATCCCTGCGGCGGAGGCGCCGCGTCGCCGCCAGCACGAGCGTGACGGCCGGGTTGAGATGGGCGCCCGACACGGGGCCGAGGATCAGGATGATGACGGCGAGCGCTGCTGCAGTGGCAGCCGCATTGGCCAGGAGGGCGAGGGCAACGTTGCCGCCGGCAAGGTTCTCCGCCATCGCGCCCGAGCCGACGGTTGCCACGAGGAGGAAGCCGGTGCCGAGCGCCTCCGCTGCCAGGCGGAGGCGGAGGGGAGCGTCGCTCAAGGGGTCCCGCCAGCACGCTCCGTGGCGCCGGCGAGCGCGCCGATCTCCTTCAGCCGGCGTTCGAGCGACAGCCTGTCGAGGCTCGCGATCGGGAGCGCAACGAACGTCGCGATCCGGTTGCGGAGATACTTGAACGAGGTGACGAAGGCGCGGCGGCGCTCGATCTCCGGACCCTCGACCGCGGCCGGGTCCTCGACGCCCCAATGGGCGGTCATGGGATGGCCCGGCCACACCGGGCAGGTTTCGCCGGCGGCGTTGTCACAGACGGTGAAGACGAAGTCGAACTCGGGGCCGCCGGGCACCGCGAACTCGTCCCAGCTCTTCGAGCGGTAGCCATCGGCGGGCATCCCTTCCGCCGCGAGCACGGAAAGCGCCAGCGGATTGACGATCCCCTTGGGATGGCTGCCGGCCGAATAGGCATTGAACCGCCCGGCGCCGAGCCCGCGGAGGATGCCCTCCGCCATGATCGATCGGGCGGTGTTTCCGGTGCAGAGGAAGAGAACGTTGTAGGCGCGGTCAGCAGGCATTTTCGGTTCCAGGCGTGCAGCAGGGGGTGAGGGATTGGACGACGAACGCGCAGAGCTCCGGCCGGGCGCCGCAGCAATCCTGCAGGAGATGGAGCGTCAGCCCCTGGATGCGTTCGAGCTTCGGCCGGTAGACGATCGTCCGCGAGTTCCGTGCGCCCGCCACGAGCCCGGCTCGCGCCAGCACCGACAGGTGGGCCGACAGCGTGTTCTGCGGCACTGCAAGGAGGCGGGCGAGCTCGCCCGCAGGCAGCCCGTTCGGCTCACGCTCCACGAGCCGGCGGAATGCCTCTAGCCTCGTGGGCTGGGCGAGCGCGGCGAGAACCAGCACGGCTTCGACATCATCCATGCATCCAGAATAATGGATGGATGTGACAAAGCGATGACGTGCGATTTCGCAGCCATCGGTGCCCTGGCGCGGCGGCCCGCTACTGCCAGAAGCCCATGGCATCGAGGCCGGCAAGGTCGGCGGGCAGCGGATCCCCGGGAGCGAAGCCGTTGGCTTCGAGGATGAAGGCGATGATGTCGACGACCGTCTCTTCCGGCAGGGTGCCGCGCGCGGCGGGTGGCATCCGGTCCTGGATGTAGCTGAACAGTCCCGCCAGGGAACCGCCGTAGAAGCGGTTGAAGAAGTTGGCGCTCCGGAGCGACGGTCCATCGCCGCCATTGTCGTCGCCGCGCACGTCCACGACGCCACGCAGCGTGTCGCCATGGCATCGTATGCAGGTCGCGCGGATGTAGGCGTTGCCGCCGGCTTCCGCCTGCGTGGTCGAGAAGGTCGTGGCGAGGCCGATCCGGCCGTCCGGTCGGACGCCGCCGGCCAGCGGCGCGGGCTCGGCGGCCAGTGACCGCAGCCACGCGATCATGCCCGCCCGTTCGTCCGCGTCGGCAGTGCCGGCGAAACTCATGCGCGTGCCCGGCACCGCCGCCTGCGGATCGGCGAGGAAGGCGTCG
>CAXNGA010000222.1:0-4348 GCA_964201375.1 Kaistiaceae bacterium | reverse complement strand
GCGAAGTCGCCGGACGTGACCATCGGGGCGACCGAAAGGTTCGATTCGGGCGTGCCGAAAGTCGCCATCAGCACCCATTCCGGCGTGTTGGTGTCCAGTCCCATCGGCATGGCCGCACCGCCCATGTTCATGCCGCCCATGCCACCCATGGCGCCCATCCCACCGGCGCCTTCCGGTCCGGGAGCGCCCGGCGGCACCACCGCAAGGTCGATGGTGATCTCGCCGGCCCGCTCGAACACGAGGGTCACCGACACCGCCGTGTCGATGGCAATCGGCGCCGGCAGGTCGAGGAACATCACATGGTAGCCGCCGGGGGCGAGCTTCACGGTCGCTCCCGCCGGGATCGGCAGGCCGTCGACGAGTTCGCGCATCCGCATCACACCGTCCGTCATGTCCATCGTGTGGATCTGGACTTCGGCCGCGACCGGCGAGGTCGCGCTCACGAGCCGGTCATCGGTGGTGCCGGTATTGGTGATGGTCATGAAGCCGCCGCCGGCGTTGGCGGCAGGCGGCATTGCGCGGGTCCACGGCACCGAAATCTCGAGCGGGCCGAGCTGGTAGGTCTGTGCGGTTGCGGCGGCAGCGCCTGAAACGAGGATGAAGGCGGCCGCGTGGATACGCCGAAGAACGTGCAAGGAATCTCTCCCGGATTGAAGACGTAGGAAGCGACCGATGCCGGCGATGGCCGGCGATCGGTCGGTCGAAGCCGAACGTCAGGGAGAAACGGGCGGCGCCCTTGGCTGGATCGGTCCCGGGGCGAGGTGCGCGAGCGCCGGCGCATGCTCCGGCGGGGCGGGGGTGAGATGGGCTCGCTCGGGATAGGCGGCGCCGAGATCGGGCTGGGCGACCGGCGACGCACAGCAGCCACCGGCCTGGCAGATTCCTGGGCAGCAATCGCGTTCCGCCGGAAGGCCGGCATCGCCGCCGCCCTGGTCCCCGGACTGAAGCGGGTCGCACAGGACGAGTGCCGGGCCTTCGGACCGGGCGCTGGCCAGCGGCGCGGCAACGGCCTGGAAGAAGAGGCAAAACGTCAGCAGAACGGCCAGAAGGCCGCCCGACTGGGCATCCCTTGCCACCAGGCGCATCGTTCGCATGCGTCCTTCTTGCGACCAAAGGCAGGGCGGCGTCACTGCGACAGTCCCGCACGGGGTGCTGCAGGAATTCGTTCCTACGCCATTCTCTGCTATGGCGCGGTCATGATCCATGCCGCGATTCGATCCGTCCTCCTGGCAGGCGTAGCGCTTCTCGCCTTGCCCGCCGCCGCCGCACCGTTGCCGGGGCCGGTGCCGGCGACGCTCGTCCGGGTGGTCGATGGCGACACGATCCGTATCGAGGCGCTGGTGTGGATCGACCTCCGGGTCGAGGTCCTGGTCCGCATCCGCGGCATCGATGCGCCGGAGCTGAACGCGTCGTGCGCGGAGGAGCGGGCTCTGGCAGTGGCGGCGACGGAGGCACTGGCGCAGATTGCCGCCGATGGTCCGTTCAGGCTCATCGAGATCGACGACGACAAGTACTTTGGCCGCGTCGTCGCTGACGTCGTCACGGCGTCCGGCCTCTCGGTCGGCGAATGGATGCTCGGTACCGGGCTCGTGCGCCCCTATGACGGCGGCGCGCGCCTGCCGTGGTGCCCGCAACTCATCGGCGCGCTCTAGCCGCCCTCACGGGAACAGCCGGAATTTCCGGCGCTGACGTGTTTCCGGCGGCGGTGCGGCGGGCTCCTCGCCGATGCTCGGGCCGGGGTCGTCGGGCTGGTGTCCGGCGACGAACGCATCGACGCCGTTCGCGGCCGGGGGAACGGGCGGTTCGACTGCCGGCGCAGCAGGTTTCGGCTCGGGTACGATGGCCGTTGCCACGATGGTCGTCGATGCCGGCAGGGCTGGCTCCGGCGTGGGTGGCTCCACCGCGGGCGGCTCGGGCTCCGGCGGCGGCTCGCTGTGGAGCGGGAAGAGCGCGCGGCCGGGCACAGGTACGATGGCGCGGCCTGGGGCGGGCGATGGCGGTGCGGCCTCGGGCGGGAACGGGGCGAGCGTGGCTAAGGCGGGATCGCCGAAGGCACTGCCCATCGGAACCGGCAGGCCGCGGTCATCGTCGCCGGCGTGGCGCTCGGCCGGGACCTTCCATTCGAAGGCATCGATGCGCCCCGAGATCGGCGACACCGGCTCCCAGTGGTCGAAGACGAAGCCGTCGGCCATCCAGGCCGGGTCGCGCGGAGCGCGCACGGCGCGGCCCAGCCAGTCCCGGGCACGGCCGATGTCGCGATGCTCGCCCTCCTCGATCTCGGCCATCATCAGGTAGGCCCGCTCGCTCGGATGCGAGTTGACCACGCTCTGCAGTTCCTCGCGGGCGCTGTCCCAGTGCTGCGCCTCGATCGCCGCGCGCGCGAGGGCGAGCTGCCCTTCGAGATGGTTGGCGCGTATTTTCACCAGCGCCCGCATCCGCCTGAGCCGGTCGCGGCCGGATTCGCCCGGACGGATGCCCATATACGCGGCGGCAAGCTCGGGGTGCGGCTCGATGCGCCAGCTGGCCTCGATGATGCGGCCGGCCTTCTTGGCGTCGCCGAGGCGGGTGAGAACGCGGCTCGCTAGCACGGCTGCCGGCACGAGTTCGGGAACGAGCTGGTGGGCCTCGACCGCAAGATCGCGCGCCGTCTCCGGTTCGGACGCTTCGAGCTGCTCGGCCCGGGCGGTGAGGAGGATCGCCTTGAGCCGTTTTCCGCGGGGACCGTCGATCGTACCGGCGGCGGTGAGCGTCGAGAGCGTGGTCAGGGCTGCCGCCCATTCGCCGTCCGCCGCCTGGCTTTCGAGGAGAGCGTTCGCAGCCCAGGCAATGCCCGGCTTCTCGCGGAATCCCTCCTCGGCAAAGCTTCGCGCCGCAACGGCATCGCCGCGCGCCTGCGCCTCGAGGAAGAGGCCGCGAAGGCCGAGGAGCCGCGTGTCGGTCCGCGCGACCATCGTCTCGTAGGTCGTGCGCGCGCCCATGTGATCGCCCGACAGCCGCGCGGCCTCCGCGGCCAGGAGAAGGGTCGTCGGCTCGCCCCTGGCGTAGTGGCGGAGCTCCGCCGCGTAGTGGGCGGCGAGGGTCGCATCGCCCGCGCCGGCGGCGATCAGCCCTTTCGCCAGCGCCTGCTGGCCAAGCTCGCGGCGCCGTTCGCGGCTCTGCCGGCGGATCGCGAAGGGCGCCCGGATGAGGAGGCGGACGAGCGCCCAGAGGATGACGAGGATGAGAACGAGGACGAGCACGGCGATGGAAAGCGCCATCAGCGTGGTGCGCACTTCGTAGCCGGCGACCGTTACGGCAATCTCGCCGGGATTGTCGGCGAGCCATACGAAGCCCGCCGCGAGCGCGAAGACGACGACGATGAGGAAGAGAATGCGGATCATGGTGTGGCCGCGATCCCCATCGTGGCGATGAGCTGCGCGACGGCGGCGTCGAGCGCGAAGCGGGCGGAGGCGCGTGCCGCCCAGTCGGCCGATGCCGCCTGCCCCGCGTCGGGCAGTGCATCGCGCTCGGCGAGCGCGGCGGCGAAATTCCCCTCGTCCGCCGCCGCCTGCATACGCGACAGGATGGCGGCCGGCGTGGTGCCTTCGATCGGCTCCGTCGGGCGTACCGTGACGACCGTCCTCGCATTGCCGAGAAGGCGCTCGATGAAGTTGGCGTTCGGGTCGGTGACGGTGGTTGCGGCGAGAACCGCGTCAGCAATGGCCGGGAATTCGGCTGCGAGTTCCGCCGCGGTGGGCGGTGGGTCGGTGGCATAGGCTCGAAGTGCGGTGAGGGCCGACGGCGAAATGCCGAGCTGCCCCAGGACGGCGACCTGCCCGGCGAAAGGTTCGCCGCGCGCCGCTGCAGCTTCAAGGCCCGCGAGCGCGAGCGCGCGGGCGACGGCCTCGGTTCGGTCGCGGTCGGCCGTGTCGCCCTCGAGTGCGGTCGCCGTCGTCGCGAAGTTCGCCACCTGCTGGGCGAGTTCGTCGACGCGGCGCTGCAGCGTGGTGAGCTGCACAGGCGGCCCGGCGCGCTCGAGCGCCGCGATCCGCTGCTCGAACGTGGCCAGGTCCTGGTTGAGCCGGGTGACCGCGGCGGGATCGCCGCCCGCCGCGGCGGTGGTGAGGAACCGCTGCTCGAGGTTCGCCAGGCTTGCGGCCAGCCGGTCGATGGCGGCGGTCTGGCCGTTGGCGGTGGTGACGGCATTGGTGGCCGTGCGGGTCGCATCCGTCACGCCGGTGCGGAGGCTCGGCAGGTCGCGCGTGGCGGTCTCGAGCGTTGCGAGGCGCTGCTCCAGCCGCGCGATGTCCGTGGTCGAGGTCGCCGCCGCCGCCTGCTGTGTCCGAAGGAGGTTGACGTCCTCCTGGAG
>CAXNGA010000221.1:0-4376 GCA_964201375.1 Kaistiaceae bacterium | reverse complement strand
TCCGCTGCTTGCCGTATTGCAGGGCGTTGAAGACGCCGATGGTGGCGCGGTTGATGAGCGAGAACGGCGGCAGGAACGGAACGGTCAGCGTCGGCATGCGCGAGCGACGGAGGGCGCCCGCCTCCCTGGGCGCGTGTTCGGCCCGCATCAGGAGGCCGCGGCCGAGCGAGGCGCCGCTGGCGAGGCTGTCGATCCAGGCGACGGTGTACTCGAAGCCGGCGTCGGACTCTTCCGCGACCGCGAAGTATTCCGCGAGGGAGCGAACCTTCACCGTCGACTGGTCGACATAGCCGCTCTCGACCGGGCGCAGGCGAAGCTCGGCCCACAGGATGATGCCGGTGAGGCCCATGCCGCCAACGGTGGCGCGGAACCAGTCCGGGTTCTCTGTGGGGGAGCAGATGCGGCGCGTGCCGTCGGAGCGGAGGAGCTCGAAGCGCTCGACATGGGCGCCGAGCGTGCCGGCCCGGTGGTGGTTCTTGCCATGGACGTCGTTGGCGATCGCGCCGCCGAGCGTGACGAAGCGCGTGCCGGGCGTCACCGGCAGGAACCAGCCCTGCGGCATGGCGACATCGATGATGTCGGAGAGCATGACGCCCGCTTCGGCACGGACGATGCCGGCTGCGAGATCGAAATCGAGGATACGGTCGAGCGAGCGGCAGTCGAGCACGATGCCGCCATCGTTGAGGCAGGTGTCGCCGTAGCTGCGGCCATTGCCGTAGGGGAGCAGCGGCCTGATATCACCGTCGTCGACGGGCAGCACGGAGGAGAGGCGCGGCATCGGCCGCATATCCTGCGCCACGCGCGGGAAGCGGCCCCATGATGCGGCCATGGCCCGGCCGGGCGGCGACGGCGCGCTTGTGTCGAAGGGAATGCTGGTCACGTCCGGCCGGTTCTCCATCACGCAACAGTGGACCAAGCGGGCTTGCGGTTCCGTTACACGCGACTGTCGTCAGCCAGACACATTACTGAAACAGAGCGCAGCTAACCGCTCCGATGAACCTGAGACTACGAATCCCGCAAGGAACATCCTGACGGGAAACGCAGGTTTCTGTCCATATTCTTAACATCGGAGCCTGTCATGAACAGACGTGCGAGCATGCTGATGCTTTCGGCATCGGCCTTCGCCGCCGCGACCGTGGGCGCCACCGCCCAGGGCGCCCCCTACTTCGAGCGTATCAGCACTTACCCGGTCTTCCTGAACCTCGGCGCGGGCGTTGATCCCGCGACCGCCACGGTCGCCGAGATCGTCACCGTGACGCCGGACGGCATGACGCTCGTCCACTCCGACAGCCCCGGCGGTGCCATCGGCTTCATCGACATCACCGACCCGGCGAACCCCGTCGGCACCGGCCGCGTCGAAATGGGCGGCGAGCCGACCTCCCTCGTCGCCATCGGCGACTTCGTCCTTGCCGGCGTCAACACCTCGCCTTCCTTCGTCGCGCCGTCGGGTCACGTCGCCATCGTCGGCGCCGACCGCACGATCGTCGCCACCTGCGACGTCCAGGGCCAGCCGGACGCGCTCGCGCTCTCCCCGGACGGCACGTTCCTCGCCGTCGTCGTCGAGAACCAGCGCGACGAGGACATCAATGACGCCCTGATCCCGCAGCTCCCGTCGGGTCACCTGGCGATCTTCCAGCTCGGCGCCGACGGCATGCCGGTGAACTGCGATGCTGCGACCATCGTCGCTCTGACCGGCCTGTCCGACATTGCTCCCGATGACGCCGAGCCCGAGTACGTCGACATCAACTCGCAGAACATCGCGGTCGTGACGCTCCAGGAGAACAACTGGATCGCGATCGTCGATCTCGCCACCGCCACCGTGATCAACTCGTTCTCGGCCGGCACCGTCGACCTCACCCTCATCGACACCGAAGAGGACGACGTGGTGGGCGCGACCGGAACGCTCACGGGCATCGCCCGCGAGCCGGACACCGTGCAGTGGATCGACGACACCCGCTTCGTGACGGCCAATGAGGGCGACTACGAGGGCGGCTCGCGCGGCTTCACCATCTTCAACATCGATGGCACGATCGAGTTCGATGTCGGCAACGCGTTCGAGCATCTGGCGATGACGATAGGGCATTTCCAGGAGGGTCGCGCGGACGCCAAGGGGACCGAGCCCGAGGGCGCGGAAGTGATGCACCTTGGCGACGAGACGCTGATCTTCGTCGGCTCCGAGCGCGCCAACTTCGTTGCGGTGTACCGCGACATGGGTCCGGGCAACGCACCGGAGTTCGTCCAGGTGCTCCCGACCAACATCCGTCCGGAGGGCATGCTGGCAATCCCGGAGCGCGGCCTCTTCGTCGTTGCGACCGAGGAAGACGCGGCCGAGGACGACATCCGCTCGACCATTTCGGTCTATTCGCGGACGGCCGACACCCTTCTCTACCCGCAGATCGTCTCGGCGACCGACCCGGCCACCGGCGGGCCGATCGGCTGGGGCGCGCTCTCGGGCCTCGTCGCCGATGCGACGAACCCGAACATCCTCTACGCGGTCAGCGACAGCGTCTACGCGGTCGCCCGCATCTACACGATCGACACCTCGGCGATGCCGGCCGTCATCACCTCCTATGTCACGCTGACGAAGGACGGTGAGGCAGTGCCCTACGATCTGGAAGGCATCGCACTCCGCGCCGGGGGTGGCTTCTGGGCCGCATCCGAGGGCGGCGCCCGGACCGAGAACCTTCTCCTTGCGGTCGCTGCCGATGGCACCGTGATCGAGGAGATCAAGCTGCCGGAGGCCGTCGAGGCCGCCGCCACCAACAACGGCTTCGAGGGCGTCGCCACCTACATGGTCGATGGCCAGGAGATGGTCGTCGTCGCCCAGCAGCGCGCCTGGGCCGACGATGCCGCCAACCACGTCAAGCTCGCCATCTACAACCCGGCCACGGGCGAGTGGACCTTCGTCGCCTACGAACTGAATACCCCGACGTCGCCCAATGGCGGCTGGGTCGGCCTCTCCGAGATCACCCATCTCGGCGATGCCCGCTTCGCCATCATCGAGCGTGATAATCAGCCCGGCGTCTACTCGACCTACAAGGTCGTCACGACAGTCGACCTCTCGACCGTCACGGCCCAGCCGGCCGGCGGCGCACTCGAGACCGTCGCCAAGACCCAGGTGATCGACCTCCTCTCCGAGATGCTCGCCGGCAATGGCTGGATTTCGGACAAGGTCGAAGGCCTTGCGGTGACGGTGAACGGTACGGTCTACGCGGTCATCGACAATGACGGCGTCGACGACGCCACGGGCGAGACGCAGTTCCTGATGATCGGAACTGCCGAGGAACTGTTCCGCTAGCTCGCCGCTCCAACGACAGTCCCTGCGAACGCCGGCCTTCGGGCCGGCGTTTTCGTTTCCGGCGGTCGCTTTGTCGCGCTCCGGGCCACCGCACCACTGGAAGATCGGGGCATCACATGCTACATGCGATTGCAAATGCGAATTACTCGCAAGAATGCCCCGACGCCTTCGAGGCGCCGGACCGGTATCGGGATGCGAGGGAATGAAGATGGACAGAGCAAGGCGCGCGCTGATTGCCGGCCTTGCGGCCGGAATAGCGATGCTCGCGGCGCCGACCGCGACGGCGCAGGATCCGTTCAAGGTCGTGACGACCTTCACGGTCATCGCCGACATGGCCAGGAACGTTGCCGGCGACGTGGCGGTGGTGGAATCGATCACCCGCCCGGGCGCCGAGATTCACAACTACCAGCCGACGCCCGGTGACATCCTGCGGGCGCAGGGCGCCGACCTGATCCTGTGGAACGGCCTCAATCTCGAACAGTGGTTCGAACGCTTCTTCCGGAACCTGCGCGACGTGCCATCGGTGGTGGTTTCGGACGGCGTCGAGCCGATGGGTATCGCCGAGGGACCGTACACCGGGCGCCCGAACCCGCATGCCTGGATGTCGCCGGACGCCGCCTTCATCTACATCGACAACATCCGCGACGCGTTCATGGAGCACGATCCTGCCAACGCCGAGACGTACCGGACGAATGCGGAGGTCTACAAGGCCGAGATCGCGGCCACGATCGAGCCAATCCGCCAGGCGCTTGCCGCCATCCCCGAGGAGCAGCGCTGGCTGGTGACGAGCGAGGGCGCCTTCAGCTACCTCGCCCGCGACTTCGGCCTGCGCGAACTGTATCTGTGGCCGATCAACGCCGACCAGCAGGGCACGCCGCAGCAGGTGAGGCGGGTGATCGACGCGGTCCGCCAGAACGGCATCGTCGTGATCTTCTCCGAGAGCACCATCTCGGCCGATCCCGCGATGCAGGTCGCCCGGGAGACCGGCGCCCGCTATGGCGGCGTCCTCTACGTCGACAGCCTCACCGAAGCGGATGGCCCGGTGCCCACATTCCTCGACCTTCTCAGGGTGACCTCC
>CAXNGA010000220.1:0-4377 GCA_964201375.1 Kaistiaceae bacterium | reverse complement strand
TCAAGCGGAAAAGGGATGGTGTCGACACCCATTACCTACGCTAAATCAAAGGCTTATGCCACTCTCGCCACCTCTCTTGCCCGCCTCCCGGTGAATAAGACGGGCTAGCGCCTCGTTGCACCCTATTCGCTACTCGCTATTCGCCATTCGCTTCTCATCTGCCTTACCCGTTCTGCAGCCGCCGGCAGATGTCGTCGAGCTGGTCGAGGCCGAGATAGCGGATGTGGAGTTCGCCCGTCCCGTCCGGGCGGTGGTCGATGATCACTTTCAGGCCCGTCGTGTCGCCGAGCGCCTTCTCGAGGGCGACGGTATCGGCGTCCTTGGTGGTGCGTTCGACGGGCTTGCCCCTGGCCCTGTCCTTCGGCCTTGCCAGCAGCGCCTCGGTCGCGCGCACCGACAGGCCGTCGGCCACCACCCGCTCCGCAAGCTGGACGGCATCGGCGGAGCCGACCAGGGCGCGGGCGTGGCCGGCGGTGAGACGGCCGTTGCGGACGTGGGCCTGGACCTCTGCCGGCAGCTTCAGAAGGCGGAGCGTGTTGACGACGTGCGGCCGGCTCTTGCCGATCACGTCGGCGAGGTCGGTCTGCGAGTAGCCGAACGAATCGATGAGCTGCTGGTAGCCGTTCGCCTCCTCGATCGCGTTGAGGTCGGCGCGCTGGACGTTCTCGATGATGGCGAGTTCGAGCGCCTCCTTGTCAGAGACGTCCCGCACCGTCACCGGCACCTCGTGCAGGCCCGCCTTCTGGGCGGCACGCCACCGCCGCTCGCCGGCGATGATCTCGAACCGGTTCGGCTGGCCGGGGGCGGGGCGCACGAGGATCGGCTGCACGATCCCCTTCTCCTTCACGGAGGCCGCGAGCTGGTCGAGTTCGTCGCCGTCGAAAGTCTTGCGCGGGTTCCGTGGATTTGCGGTCAGGAACTCCACCGGCACCTTGCGCGCCGCACCGCGGGCGCGATCCATTGCCGCAGTGTCGGTCTCGACGTCGCCGATCAGCGCCGCAAGTCCCCGTCCCAGCGCCCGTCGCGGCGATTCTTCAGCCATCATGTTCCTCGTTTCGGACCTGAATCGATCAGGCGGCGGCCGTGAGCTGCCGCTCGCGCTTGATGATCTCCGACGCCAGGCGGAGGTAGGCCTGGCTGCCGGAAGAATGGAAATCGTAGAGCATCACCGGTTTGCCATGCGACGGCGCCTCGGAAATTCGCACGTTCCGGGGGATCACCGTTTCGTAGACCTTGTCGCCCATGTGGGCGCGGACGTCGGCGGCGACCTGGCCGGACAAATTGTTCCGGCTGTCGTACATGGTCAGCACGATGCCGTGGATCGTGAGTTCCGGGTTCAGCGACCGCCGCACCTGCTCCACCGTCTTGAGCAGCTGGCTGAGGCCTTCGAGCGCAAAGAACTCGCACTGCAGCGGCACCAGCACCGAATGCGCGGCCGTCATCGCGTTGATGGTGAGGAGGTTCAGCGACGGCGGGCAGTCAACCAGGAGGTAGGTGAAGTTTCGCTCCCGAATCGAATCGAGCCCCGCCACGGCATTCCGGAGGTGATAGGCGCGGTTCGGGTCCGCTGCGATCTCGAGTTCGACGCCGAGGAGATCGAGCGTGGAGGGGGCGACGGACAGCCGCGGAACCGCCGTGGGAACCACCACGTCGTGGAGGCCCGCTTCACCCACCATCACGTCGTAGGTGGAACGCGCGCGCTGCTTCCGGTCGACGCCGAGGCCCGTCGAGGCATTGCCCTGCGGATCAAGGTCGACGATCAGCACTTCCTCGCCGATCGCGGCGAGGGCGGTTCCCAGGTTGATGGCGGTCGTCGTCTTCCCGACGCCACCCTTCTGGTTGGCAAGGGCGATGACGCGCGGCCGTTTGGCAAGGGTCATGGCGGCACCCGGACAGGGTTGCGGCGCCCGATCGCGCGAACCTCGACGATCACGCCGGCACCGATTCGGCTAGGATGTTCTACCAGATCGAGAGTCCAGCGCAGAGAGGCCTCTTCCTTCTCGCGCGGGAAGTCCTCCCCCTTGTGGAAGAAGGCCCGCACGCCGCCCCGGATGACGGGCTCCACCCAGGCGCAAAGGGCGTCGAAGGGGGCGAGCGCCCGTGCCGAAATGGCGTCGATGGGGGCTTTCCAGTCCGCCACGACGTCTTCGATCCGCCCCGCGTGGACGACCGCGCCCGATCCGGCGGCGCGGTTTGCGGCCCGCAGGAAAGCGACCTTGCGCTGGTTGCTCTCCACCAGATGCACCGCGGCGCCCGGGACGTCGGCGAGGAGGGCCGCAAGGACGAGGCCGGGGAATCCACCACCACTGCCGAGATCGAGCCACCGCTTCGCCGCGGGCGCAATGGCGAGGAGCTGGGCCGAATCGGCGACGTGCCGCGTCCATATCTCCGCTTCGCCCACGGACCGCGAGACGAGGCTTTGCCGCGCCTGCCACGCCTCGAGCGTGGCGACGAATCGATCGAGCCGCTCCCCTGTTTCACGTGAAACAGGGGGCAGCCCGGCCGCCGCAATGGCCGCCTCACGCCGCGCCGCGACCGTCACGTCCAGCCTTTCGCGACCAAGCCATGAGAAGCCCGAGTGCCGCCGGCGTGAGTCCCTCGATGCGCGCGGCCTGCCCGACCGACCGGGGCTGGACGCGCTTGAGCTTCTCGCGGACCTCGTTGGACAGGCCGGGGATGGCGTCGACATCCAGCGGCGGCAGTTCGGCCGCCTCGTCGCGACGCAGCGCCCGGATGTCCTTCTCCTGGCGGCGGATGTAGGCCGCATAACCCGCCTCGATCTCGATCTGTGCCACGGCCCGTGCGCTGTGGCCGCACAGGTCAGGGCGGGCAACCGCCAGACGGGCGACCGAGACGCCGGGAAGCGCGAGGAGATCGTAGCCGGTGCGCCGCACCCCATCGCGGTTGACGGCGATCCCGTGGCTCGCTGCCTCGTCCGGCGTGAAGGCAAAACCCTGCAGCGCCGCCCGGACCGAGACGAGTTCGTCCAGCCGCTGCCGGTACGCGACAGCCCGCTCGGCACCGACAACGCCCAGCGCGGCGCCCGCGGAGGTGAGACGCTCGTCGGCATTGTCGGCGCGAAGCGTCAGGCGGAACTCCGCCCGTGAGGTGAACATCCGGTACGGCTCGGTCACACCCCTCGTCACGAGGTCATCCACCATGACGCCGATGTAGGCCTCGTCCCGGCCGGGCACCCAGGCTGTCGCGCCCCCCGCGCGCCGGGCAGCGTTGATGCCGGCGAGGAGCCCCTGCGCCGCGGCCTCCTCATAGCCCGTCGTCCCGTTGATCTGGCCCGCGAGGAAAAGACCACCGACGCGCTTGGTCTCCAGCGACGACCAGAGCTCGCGCGGATCGACGTGGTCGTACTCGATGGCATAGCCGGGGCGGGTGATCCGCACGCGCTCGAGGCCCGGTATGGATGCCACGAGCGCCGCCTGGACGTCCTCCGGCAGAGAGGTCGAGATGCCGTTCGGGTAAACTGTGCTGACGTCGAGTCCCTCGGGCTCGAGGAACACCTGGTGCCCGTCGCGCTCACCGAACCGCACCACCTTGTCCTCGATGGAAGGGCAGTAGCGGGGACCGACGCCGACGATGGCTCCGGCATACAGAGGCGAACGCGCGAGGTTCGCACGGATGATCTGGTGCGTCGCAGCCGTGGTACGGGTGATGCCACACTGGACCTGGGTCGTGGTGATCCGCTCCGTCATCGTCGAGAACGGCTCCGGCGGATCATCACCGGGCTGCATTTCGAGGCTCGCCCAGTCGATCGTCGTTCCGTCGAGACGAGGCGGCGTTCCTGTCTTCAGCCGGCCAAGCGCGAAGCCCGCGCGCTCGAGGGTCACCGACAGCCCGACTGCCGGCGCTTCGCCGACCCGCCCCGCCGCCATCTGCCTTTCCCCGATGTGGATCAGGCCGCGCAGGAACGTGCCGGTCGTCAGTACGACAGCGCCAGCGTTCAACGTCCGGCCATCACCGAGTACCACGCCCGCAACGACGCCGTCGTGAATCCCGAGGTCGTCCACTTCCCCTTCGACAACGACCAGATTCGGCTGCGCCAGAATCGCGGCCTGCATGGCTGCGGCGTAGAGCTTTCGGTCCGCCTGCGCGCGCGGCCCCCGCACCGCCGCGCCCTTGCTGCGGTTGAGGACCCGGAACTGGATCCCGGCCGCGTCAGCAACCCGTCCCATCAGACCGTCGAGAGCGTCGATTTCTCGAACGAGGTGACCCTTGCCAAGGCCACCGATGGCGGGATTGCAGGACATCACGCCGACCGTGGCGAACCGGTGCGTAACCAGAGCGGTCCGCGCACCCATCCGAGCAGCAGCCGCAGCCGCCTCCGTACCCGCGTGGCCGCCGCCGACGACGATGACGTCGAAG
>CAXNGA010000219.1:0-4379 GCA_964201375.1 Kaistiaceae bacterium | reverse complement strand
GGCGAGCCCACCCACTAAACACTTTGGCTTCCGGGGCCGTAGCTCAGATGGGAGAGCGCTGCAATCGCACTGCAGAGGTCAGGGGTTCGATTCCCCTCGGCTCCACCAACGCCCGATAGTAGAGGCGCGCAGGCCTCCTTCCGACCGGCCAAATCTCTGATAGCCCGCGCCGCCTCCAGGGCGAAGTCGTTCTCGCGTGACGCGCCCGGCGCCGATCATGGCGCTCCGGCCTCCCGCCAGGGGTACGTTGCAAGACGCGGCGCGAGGAGGGTGAGTGCTCCCAGGCGACTGACGTGGTTGTCGTCGGTGTAGAGAGGGCGGCCGTCGAGGGCGAAGGCGCATTGCGGCGTGCAGAAGAGGTCCGCCAACGGAACGATAGTCACGCCGGCTGACCCTTCGAGCGCAGCAAAGATCGACGATACCGTCGCGCTCAGGGCCGCGTGGCTCGCCATCGTCGCCACCGGCGGCAGCGGCTTGTCCCAGCGGATTTGCGCGATCATCTGCTCCGGTACGTCCCAGCCGGGCGCGGGCACCGGGCCGAGGATCACGACGCGACGACCGAGGCCCACAAGCCAGTCCACCGCGGCGCGGAGGCCGTGGTCGAAGGCGCCGGCATTGGCCGGGGCGGCGGCGTCCTGTTCCAGCCCCATCAGGGGTCGCGGTCCGTCGACCGCGTTGGTCGCCCAGTAGGGCCAGCGCGCGCCCAGCACGATCGTGTCCCACTCCGGATGGGCCAGGATCTCCGCCTCGACGCCCGCGCGGAAGACGTTGCAGGTCGGGTTGAGGCGCTGCTCCACGTCGAGAAGCGGCGGGCACCCCGGGTGGACCGCAACGACGGCGCGCACGCCGGACTCCGCCAGTGCGGCGTGGAATGCCGGCAGCGCCGAGTTGGCGTGGGAGTCGCCCCAGACGAGCACGGTCGGCGGGACGTCGGCCCCCACTTCGCAAAGGTCGCCGATCCGCTGTCCCATGCAGCCGCGCCTGTCGATGTCGGTGTCGGCCAGGATGACCGCGGCCTCCGCCGGCATCCGACCGGGCAGGCCGTCCGCGACGAGGACGACGCCCGCCAGCGTCGCCACGAGGAGGCCACCCGCACCCGACAGGGCGAAGACCCTCTTCCGCGTCAGCACGGTCCGCCGGCGGAAGGGGCGCTCGATCAGCCACCACGTTGCCGCGGCCAGGACGAAGCTGGCGCCGATGGCCCAGAGCTTCGGCTGAAGCGTGAACTCGGCCGAGGTGAGGCGGAACCTGACGAAGGTGAGGAGGGGCCAGTGCCACAGATACAGCGAGTACGAGATGAGGCCGACGAAGACGACTGGCGGCAGGGCCAGCAGCCTTCCGGCAAGGGTGCGGACGCCGCTCCCGCTGTAGATGACGGCCGCCGCACCCAGCGTCGGAACGAGGGCCGCCGCCCCCGGAAAGGGCGTGTCGCGCGTATAGAGCAGCATAGAAGCGGCGATGGCGACGATGCCCAGGCCGCCGAGGAGTTCGGCGTGCCATCGGCGTCCGGGCGCGCGCAGCGGCGCGATCGCGAGCAGGACACCGATGCCGAGTTCCCAGGCGCGAGCCGGGGCGAGGTAGAACGCCGCCGCGTTGTCGTCCGCCACCTGGACCACGCTCAGCCCCAGCGAGGCGAGGCAGACGGCGGCGATCACCCACCAGGCGCGCCGAGGCTGCCAGCGGGCCAGGACGGCCAGGATCAGCGGGAACACCAGGTAGAACTGCTCCTCCACCGCCAGCGACCAAGTATGAAGAAGCGGCGCTATCCCGGTGTTGAAGTAGTCGGTAACTGCATCGAGCGCCCAGAAGTTCGAGACGAACAGGACCGCGGCGATGGCCGAACCGGCAAGGCTCGAAAGCTCGTTTGGCAGGAGTAGAACAGCTCCGATCGCAAGCGTCGCCGCAATCACGACGAACAGCGCGGGAAGGATCCGCCGTGCCCGCCGTTCGTAGAAGCCGATGAGCGAGAACGATCCGACCTCCATCTCCCGCTTGAGGATGCGGGCGATGAGGAACCCCGAGATGACGAAGAAGACGTCGACGCCGACGAAACCGCCCGTAATGTAAGGCGCATTGGCGTGAAACAGCACGACGGGGACGACCGCGAGTGCGCGGAGCCCGTCGATGTCGGGACGGTAGGCGTCGTGCGCCGGGGCCGCGGTCGCAGGAAGCGGTTCGGCGACAGTCCTCTCACTGCCCATGGAAGGCCGCCATCATGGCCGAGCCAGCGCCAGGCGTTGCCGCCAGGCAAGGTCGTCGAAACGCGTCGAGCGGGTCGAAAGCGACCCCCTCGTTCCCTACGGAACGGTTCCTCGAAACCATGCGCTCCCCCCGAAGTCCGCCTGTCTCTGCGCCGGCCGACCCTGGTTCCGGTCGAGCGTGGCAGCGCCAGAGCAGCGCGTTGCCCGAAGGCCGCGGTCAAGTCTCGAACGACGACGCGGGGTAGTTGCCGACAGCTTCGGGCCTCGCGAAAGGCACGGGAGGCGCCGCGCCCGTGGCAATGACCCATTGCACAGGGCCACGCAAAGCATCCAGGCCGCGCTCCTCCACCCCCCATTAACCTTACCGCACCCATAATCCCCGCCTGTTCTGTAGCGTTGCGTGGCGGGTGGAATGCGGGGCTTTCGGCGTGGGGCGGCGGTGGCAGGCATGGCGGCCGTCATCCTCGATGCGGCGGTGCTGCCGGCGGCATCCATCGAGCAGGTGGTGACGATCGCCGCCGCCGGCGACATCATGATGGGCAGCAACTACCCGCATGACGGGCTGCCGCCGGACGGCGGCGCGGGGCTGTTCGCAGCGGTGGCGCCCATCCTTCGCAGCGCGGACATCGCCTTCGGCAATCTCGAGGGCACGCTCACCCGCACCGGATCGTCGACCAAGGACATCAGCACCGGCCGCGCCTACGCCTTCCGGACGCCGCCGGACTACGCCGTGCACCTCCAGGCGGCCGGCTTCGACGTGATGTCGCTCGCCAACAACCACATCGGGGATTTCGGCCTGGAAGGCGTCGCGGCGACCGAGGCGGCGCTCGTCGGTCACGGCATCGGTTTCGCCAGCAAGCGCGGCGAAGTGCCCGTCCTCCACGTCCGCGGCGTCAGCATCGGGTTCATCGGCGCCGATACCTATGGCGCCTCCCGCAACATCGTCGACCCCGCGCCGCTGCTGGCCGAGATCGCGGGCGTGGCGGCGACCGTCGACATCCTCGTCATCTCCGTCCATGCCGGCGCCGAGGGCGCGGGTGCGCTCCACATCCGCGATGCCGTCGAGACCTTCCACGGCGAGAACCGCGGCAACCTCGTTGCCTTCTCGCGGGACGCGGTCGAGGCCGGGGCCGACCTCGTGCTGGGGCACGGACCGCACGTGCCGCGCGGCATGGAGATCCACCAGGGCCGGCTGATCGCCTACAGCCTCGGCAATTTCTGCAACTACCGCGGTTTCAACCTCACCGGCCCGATGGGTCTCGCCCCGCTCCTCGACGTCCGCCTCGCCGCCGATGGCAGGCTGCTGGGCGGCACGGTCCATTCCTTCCGGCAGACGCCGCCGGGCGGCCCGGTCGCCGACCCCGACGGCGCCGCGGCGGGCCTGATCGCCAGCCTGTCGCGCGAGGATTTTCCCGCCAGCGCGCCGCTGTTCCACGCCGATGGACGCTTCGCGCCGCCGCCGCAGGAGACGCCGCTCGTCGCCCTGCCGGCCGAAGTCATCGTCGCCCGCAATGACGGCCGCCGGCGCCGGCCGATCCCGGCGGGGTGAGCGGCGGGGTCGACGATGGCTGGCCGATCGCCCCGCCCCCCGTTGACCCGCGCGGCCTCCCATGGACAGATGCGGCGGGGTCGGCATCGGCGGGGGGCGCTCGCCGCCGTGAGGGGGCTGGTGGTTGGCGGCAGACCTGGTCATCGACGTACGGGCGGTCAGCAGGAGCTTTGGCGGGCTCGCCGCGGTCAATGACTGTTCGCTCTCGGTCGAGCGCGGCTCGATCACCGGGCTGATCGGGCCGAACGGCGCCGGGAAATCGACGCTGTTCAACATCGTCGCCGGCCTCCTCCGGCCGGACACGGGCGCCGTGATCTTCGACGGCCGCGACGTGACGGGCATGCCGCCGCACGAGCTGTTCGGCAAGGGGCTGCTCCGGACGTTCCAGATCGCGCACGAGTTCAGCCATCTCACCGCGATCGAGAACCTGATGATGGTACCGGCCGCGCAGCCGGGCGAGAGCCTGTGGCGGAACTGGGTGCGGCCGCGCGAGGTGGCGGCAGGCGAGGCGGCAACGCGGCGCCGGGCGCTCGAGGTGATCGACTTCCTGAGACTGGGCGCGGTGCGGGACGAGCTGGCGGGGAACCTCTCGGGCGGGCAGAAGAAGCTGCTCGAGCTCGGCCGCACGA
>CAXNGA010000218.1:0-4413 GCA_964201375.1 Kaistiaceae bacterium | reverse complement strand
TGAATGGTGGTTCGTGAATGGTGAGTAAGGGAGACCCGCTCACCGTTCACCACTCGCTCCTCACGCCCTTCGGTGGAGCTGCTGGCACTACGGCAGCGCAGATATCGTCACAGGACAGGTAATGGCCAAGGACACGACCCGCGTACGTCGCCGCGAGCGCAAGAACATCGCCTCGGGTGTCGCGCACGTCTCTTCGACTTTCAACAACACGATGATCACCATCACAGACGCCCAGGGGAACACGATCTCGTGGTCCTCGGCCGGCACGATGGGCTTCAAGGGCTCGCGCAAGTCGACCCCGTATGCCGCGCAGATGGCAGCGGAAGACGCCGCCCGCAAGGCGAGCGAGCATGGCATGCGGACCCTCGAGGTCGAGGTGTCCGGTCCCGGTTCGGGCCGTGAATCGGCTCTCCGGGCCCTGCAGTCGTCGGGCTTCACCGTCACCTCGATCCGCGACGTGACGCCGATCCCGCACAATGGCTGCCGCCCGCGGAAGCGTCGCCGCGTCTAGGCGACGAGCGTCAGAGTGCTGTTTGCGCCGGGCAATGCGGCCCGGCTTCGCCGCCATTGGCGGCATGACCTTTGACCGAAAGGATTCACCCAAGTGATCCGCAGAAACTGGCAAGAACTGATCAAGCCGAATTCGCTCGACACCACCCCGGGGTCCGACGCGAAGCGCTATGCAACCGTGGTTGCGGAGCCGCTCGAGCGCGGCTTCGGGATGACGCTCGGCAACGCCCTCCGTCGCGTGCTTCTGTCCTCGCTGCAGGGCGCGGCGGTTACGTCCGTCCAGATCGACGGCGTGCTGCATGAGTTCTCCTCGATCGCCGGCGTCCGCGAGGACGTGACCGACATCGTGCTGAACATCAAGGAGATCGCCATCAAGATGCAGGGCGAAGGCCCGAAGCGGATGGTGGTGCGGAAGTCGGGTCCTGGTGTGGTCACGGCCGGCGACATTCAGACCGTCGGCGACGTCGAAATCCTGAACCCGGACCTCGTGATCTGCACCCTCGACGAGGGCGCCGAGATCCGCATGGAGTTCACCGTCAGCAACGGCAAGGGCTACGTCCCGGCGGACCACAACCGCCCCGAGGACGCCCCGATCGGCCTCATCCCGGTCGACAGCCTCTACTCTCCGATCCGCAAGGTCTCCTACAAGGTCGAGAACACCCGTGAGGGCCAGGTCCTCGACTACGACAAGCTGACGCTGACGGTCGAGACCAATGGCGCGATCCGCCCGGACGACGCGATCGCCTACGCGGCGCGCATCCTGCAGGACCAGCTCTCCATCTTCGTCACGTTCGAGGAGCCGGAGAAGGAGGTCACCGCCGAGGCCATTCCGGAGCTCGCCTTCAACCCGGCGCTGCTCAAGAAGGTCGATGAGCTGGAGCTTTCGGTCCGCTCGGCGAACTGTTTGAAGAACGACAACATCGTCTACATCGGCGACCTCATCCAGAAGACCGAAGCCGAGATGCTCCGGACACCGAATTTCGGACGGAAGTCGCTCAACGAGATCAAGGAAGTCCTCGCGCAGATGGGTCTCCATCTGGGCATGGAGGTTCCGAACTGGCCGCCAGAGAACATCGAAGATCTGGCCAAGCGCTACGAAGACCACTACTAGGATCGCCGGCCCGCGGCGGGAGCCGCCGGCCAACATTTTCAGGGAGTAGCGCACATGCGCCACGGCAAATCCGGCCGCAAGTTCGGCCTTACGGCGAGCCACCGCAAGGCGATGTTCGCCAACATGGTGGCCTCGCTCATCACGCACGAGCAGATCGTGACCACGCTGCCGAAGGCGAAGGACCTCCGTCCGATCATCGAGAAGATGATCACTCTGGGCAAGCGCGGCGATCTGCACGCCCGGCGTCTAGCGATCTCGCGCATCCGCGACGAGGACGCCGTCAGGAAGCTCTTCGCCACGATCGGGCCGCGCTATGCGTCCCGCGCGGGCGGCTATACCCGCGTGCTCAAGGCAGGCTTCCGCTATGGCGACTCCGCCCCGATGGCGGTGATCGAGCTCGTCGATCGTGACGTCGACGCCAAGGGCGCGGCCGATCGCGCCCGCCACGCCGAGACGGCCGGCGCCCGCGAAGAGGCGAACGCCTAGTCGCTACGACCTGCCAAGGTCAGCGGGGCGACTATCCAGGAAGGGGCGGGCGACCGCCCCTTTTTCTGTGCCGGGAGAGATCCGAATGGCCGCGGGAGAGACCGTCCTCGTCACTGGGGCGCGCGGCTTCATTGCCAAACACTGCATCGTGGCGCTGCTCAGGCGCGGCTACAATGTGGTCGGGACGCTGCGTGACCCCGCCGACGAGGCGGAAGTCCGGGCGGCGGTGGCGACGAAGGCCGATGCGGGCGACCGGCTGCGGTTCGCCCAGGCGGAGCTCACCTCGGGTGCCGGCTGGGACGGCGCCATGCGTGGTGTCCGCCATGTGCTGCACGTTGCTTCGCCGTATCCGCTGAACCAGCCGCGTGACGTGAACGATTTGGTCCGGCCAGCGCGGGAAGGTACGCTGCGCGTGCTCGCGGCGGCCCGCTCGGCCGGGGTGAAGCGGGTGGTGCTCACGTCCTCGGTCGCGGCGGTAGCGTCGGCGCGGTATGACAGGACGCGGTTCGACGAGTCCGACTGGTCCGACGTTTCGTCTGCAGGAATCAACGCCTACGCGCTCTCGAAGACGCTGGCGGAGCGGGCGGCCTGGGACTTCGTCGCCGATGGCGGGGGACCGGAGCTTGCCGTCATCAACGCCGGCCAGGTGTTCGGCCCGCCGCTTGATGCAAACATCCAGACCTCGGGCGCGATGATCGAGAACTTCCTCCGCGGCAAGTACCCGCTCGTGTCGAAGTTCGGCCTGCCCGTCGTGGACGTCCGCGACGTCGCGGCAGCGCATGTCGCGGCGATGGAGAAGCCCGAGGCGGCGGGGCAGCGCTTCATCGTCGCCGACGCCTTCCTGTGGTTCTCGGACATCGGCCGCATCCTCGGCGAGGCGTTCCCGGTCCATCGTCGCAGGATGCCGAAGGGCGAACTGCCCAATCTCGTATCGCGCCTCATGGTGCCGTTCCGTCCGGACGTCCGCGCCGTGCGCGGCGATCTTGGCCGGGTCTGGGAGGTGACGAACGACCGGGCGAAGCGCGTCCTCGGCATCACCATCCGGCCGGCGCGCGAAGCGGTTGTCGCGATGGCCGACGCGCTGATCCGGTTCGGCCGCGTTCGCTAGGCGGCCATGGCAGTCGCCACGGCTCCCGAAAGGGTGCCGAGGCCGAACGGCTTCGGAATGAACGAGGAGCCGTGGACGCGGCCCTCGTCTTCCGCGTGGCGCCCGCCCGAGATGTAGATCACCGGCAGGAGCGGCCGCGCGGCGCGGGCGTCCGCGGCAAGGACGAAGCCATCGTCGCCGGCGCCGAGGTCGATGTCGGTGATGAGGAGATCGACGGCTTCCGCCGCGAGCAGGATCGCGGCCGCCTCCGCCGAGCCAACAGCGAGAACACGAAACCCGTCGTCGGTGAGCACGTCGCGGAGGAGGGACAGGATCTCGGCGTCGTCGTCCACGACGAGGATGCTCGGCCGCTGCTGGCGTCGCGGGCTGGGAGCCGTTTCGGCAAATGGCATCGCGAACTACCTCATCCCGAGAGGCCGAACCAACGTCAGTCAGTTGTGAGTCGTGTTCCGATCAACTTTGTCCTTTATGGTTGACGGAACATTAACGGGGGAAGGCATCGGCCGCCGTGCGCCTGCGCCGCCTCAAAACAGCCGCGATTCTGCCCCGGGTCATGGAGTGGGCGATGCGCTGGCGCTCGAGCGCCAAAGGCCCGGCGGCTTCCGCCGGTGTCGACAGGGTAGGTTGGATCATGCGCATGAGGACTTGGGTCGCCGCAGCGATGCTTGCGGCGGTTGCCGGTGCTGGCCCTCTGTTCGCCCAGGAGGCGGGAACGCCGACGGTCGAACGGCAGGTGCCGCAGACCAACGAGCAGATCCAGCTCTCGTTCGCGCCACTGGTGCGGAAGGCCTCGCCGGCGGTGGTGAACGTCTACGCCCGCCAGTTGCCGGAGAACCGCGACACCACCTACTGGCAGCAGTTCGGCAACAGCCCGCGGGTTCGGCAGTCGCTCGGCTCGGGCGTGATCATCGATCCGAGCGGCATCGTGGTCACCAACCTCCATGTCATCGAGGATGCGAACGACATCCGCATCGCCTTCGCCGACGGCCGGGAGATGCCGGCGGAAGTCCTCCTGACCGAGGAACTGTTCGACATCGCTATCCTCCGCATCCCGGCGATGGAAACGCCGTATCCGGTCGTGCCGCTGACGGACTCCGACCTCCTGGCGGTGGGTGATCTGGTACTGGCGATCGGCAATCCCTTCGGCGTCGGCCAGACGGTGACGAGCGGCATCGTTTCGGGCCTCGGCCGGACGCTG
>CAXNGA010000217.1:0-4426 GCA_964201375.1 Kaistiaceae bacterium | reverse complement strand
CTTTTCCGGCACACCGGATCGCCTACGCCGAGATCGTTTCGGGCAGTCACGTCCGCGCCTCGATCGCCACGGCCGGCGGGACGATGCTCAAGGCGATGGCCTTCCGCGCGGCGGAGACGCCGCTCGGTCGCCGCCTGCTCGCCCGTGATGGCGGACCTGTCCACGTGGCGGGCACCCTGTCCGCGGACCACTGGCAGGGCCGCAGCCGTCCATCGCTCCGCGTCCTCGACGTCGCCGACGCCGGCTGATCGCGCCTGCGGCGACGGCCCGCCGGGCTGCCGGTCCGACCGCCACAAACGCCTCCGAAACGGTCGTCAGGCGCGTGACGTGCCGCCCGTTTGGGCGGCCGCGACGAGCGGCGCCGGCGTTCAACGCCAATTTCGGCCCTCCGCCTCGTGGCATGTCGATTGCTAGCAATTGCCAGTGCTGGCGAAGTCGATCGCGCCAGTCAAGCACGTGTCGATCCGGCATTCGGGCGGATGCGTACGGTTGTATTCTCCTCAGGAGGACCGTCGTGCCCAGCGGATCACCGCGTAGTGCAATTCATGAATATGCCACTACTGGAGAATTTTGATGAAATACCACCGCGCTGCGATCGTTGCAGCTGTCCTGGCTGTGTCGTCTTCCGGTCAGGCGATCGCCGAGGATGTGCCCATCTTCATGCCGGTCGATACGACCTACTCGATCATCGCCGTCGATCCCGAGACCGGGCAACTCGGCATGGGCGTCCAGTCGAAGGCGCTTTCCGTGGGCAACAGGACGATCACCGGCAGGGGAGGCCTGGCCATGGTCGCGCACCAGTCGTCCTCGAACCCGATGTACGGCGCGGTCATCATCGACGCCCTCCAGCGCGGCATGACACCGGAGGATGCTCTCGCCTTCGCCCTTCGCGCCGACGAATCGCCGAACTCGCGTCAGGTCGCGGTGATCGACATCCAGGGCCGGTCCGCGGCCTGGACAAGCCCCACCATCAGCGACTGGGCCGGTCACCGGTGCTACCCGACCTTCTGCGTCCAGGGTAACACGCTCACCGGACCCGAGGTGATCGTGGCCATGGCCGAGGCGTTCGAGGCTGCGGAAGGCCCGCTGGCCGAGCGCCTTCTTGCGGCGCTCGATGCCGGGCAGGAAGCGGGCGGCGACCGCCGCGGCATGCAGGGCGCAGCCCTCTATGTCGTGCTGCCGCTGGTTCGCGCCGGCTTCGACGACACGCTCGTCGATATCCGGGTCGATGACCATGCCGAGCCGCTGGTCGAGCTGCGTCGCATCCTCTACGTCACCCGCTCTTCGGGCATGATGGGCGCGGTCAACACGGCTATCCGCGAGGGAAATCTCGCCGCCGCCCTCGAGCAGGCGACGACGGCCCGCGACATGGCCCCGACCTTCGATCTGCCCTATCTCGCAATCGCGCAGATCCAGATGATGCAGGGCGAGACCGATGCCGCCCTCGATACGCTCGAGGCAGTCATCGCCCTCAACGTGGCCCTCAAGGCGCAGCTTCTCCGCAACGCCGCGTTCGAGCCGCTCTACCAGAATGCGCGCTTCATCGCCCTGACCACGCCGTAGGCGTTCGCCGGGCGGCAGTCCCCTGCCGCCCGGCACTTCGTTCGCACAAGCGGCGTTCGTCGTGTCGTGAAACCGGCCTCTCTCAGTTGAGCGGTTCGCGCGGGCCGGCGAGGGCCCGGAGCGGCGCGATCAGCAATGCCGGCCAGCCGACGCTGCGGCCAGCGCGGCGGACTCCGGCGCAGATCGGGGCGAGCGTGCCGTCGGCCCCGCGGTGGAAGGCAAGGCCGCGCCACGCGAAGAGGCCGGCGAGGACGAGAGCCCAGCCGATGCCGAGGGCAAGGCCCGCGAGGACGTCGCTCGGGTAGTGGGCGCCGACGACGATGCGGCTGAGTGCTACGGCGAGGCCGACGACGAGGAAGAGCGGCCTGAGGCGGGGGAAGATGGGGAACCCCGCAATGATGAAGGCGCCCGCCGTGGTCGAATGGCCGGAAGGAAAGCTGGCATTGCCGTAGTCGAAGTTGAACGGGTCGAAGGAGAACGCGCCGTCGTCATCATATCCGACCGGCCGCCCGCGCCCGATGAGCTGCTTGAACGCATTGACCAGCAGCGCGCCGCCGCCGACCGCGAGGAAGACATAGGCGGAGAGGAAGCCGATCTCGGCCCACGCGGCCTGGATGCGCGACCCGATGCCGGGCCATCGGCCCATCAGCAGCCCGATCACCAGCACGCCGGTCGGGACGAGGAGCCATTGCGAACGGCCCACGTCGCTGACGACCTCGAACGCGGACCGGACGCCCGGCGGCAGCGTGGCTGCCCATTCCACCGCCGCTCGGTCGAGGAGGACGGCGAGGGCGGCGATGCCGACGAGCACGGCGGCAAGGGCGATGAGCCAGCGCAGGTCGATGCCGAGGGCCAGCGCCCGCCGCTTCCTCTTCAGCCGGCCCCCGACGAAGGCGAGGTTGACGAGGGCCCGGCCCGGGCTGCGATCGAGCCGTGCGCTGCGGCGTTCATCAGGCATGGGGAGGGCGGTCGCTGGCGACCCCGGCAGGAATCGAACCTGCGACCAACAGCTTAGAAGTTGCGGTTACCGTCAAAAAAAGTGCTCCGAATGTGCTCCGTGGCCGTCCGGGCATGAAAAAGCAGTTGCGTCGAAATGTTATAACCCTTTGATTTTATTGGCGACCCCGGCAGGAATCGAACCTGCGACCAACAGCTTAGAAGGCTGCTGCTCTATCCGCTGAGCTACGGGGCCGTGCTGCGATGACTTCCGACGGCCGTTGTGGCCGGTCAATGCGTCCACGGAAAACGGCCGTCGGGCCGGAAATTGTCCGAGTAGGAACTCGTGATCCGCGCCTGGGCGTGCTCGGTCTCGACTTCGTATGGGATGCCTCTCCGCTCGGCATAGGCAACAGCATCCTCGCGCGTGTCGAAGGCGAGCCTGATCTGCTGCTTCATGTCGGCCGCGGAGGTGTAGCCCATCAGCGGCTCGACCGAGCGCGGCTGCTCCTGGTCGAACACCAGCATCCAGCGTCCGGTCTTGCCGCGGCCCGACTGCATCGCTGTCTTGGCGGGGCGATAGATGCGGGCGGTCATGCTCCCTCCGTTGCCGCGGGCGGTGGTCGGGGCGGCAGGATTTGAACCTGCGACCCTCTGCTCCCAAAGCAGATGCGCTACCAGGCTGCGCTACGCCCCGAGCGGCGGTTGCACGCCGTTCTCGCCGGATTCATCGGGTGGGTCAAGGAACGCAACGCCGCGCGGGAACGCAGTTCCCGCGCATCCGGCGGCCGCCCCGGCTCGACCTGGCGCTCGCCGGAGCAACACTGACGTCGCTCCTGGGCCCGGGGCGCGGCAGCCGCGCCCGGCCTGATCTCGCCGAAGGACTACTTCCCGGCCTTCTTCGCCCGCTTTTTCGGGGCGGCGTCCTTGATGTCGACGACGACATCCTCGGGCTTGTCGGCCTTCTTCGCCGCGGCCTTCTTCGCAGTCGGCGCGGCCATGGCGGCCGCCATCTCCTGCAGCGCCTTCAGCCAGTGCTCGGTCTCGCGTCCGGCCGGGCGGCCTTCGGCTTCCCAGATCTCGTAGGCGCGGACGCGTACCGCGGTCTCGTTCGTGATCATTCCATGCCTCCTTTGAATCGCTCCGCACGACGCCAGTGCCGGCGCCGAATCATCCGGCTACGCGGAACGACTTGATGCCGTCAGGCTAGCAAGGGATATGCCGTTGGCGAATGACGTTTTCTCGGCATAATTGCGACAGCTGATCTGCTCGCTCTGCACGGCTGGCAGGCGGCCACGGCCGCTGCCCGGAATACAGCCAGCCACCATGCTTCGGGCGCCGCCGTGGCCTACCAGTCCGCCGTGCCGTCGCGGGCGTCGATGTAGGCCCCTTCTCCGGTCCGGGTCCAGCGGCGAAGCGGTCCGCGGGCGGCGGCGATCGAGGCGACGATCTCGTTCGCCAGCGGGTCGGACCCGGCCGTGTCCGCGATGACGCCTGGCGTCGCTTCGGCGATTGCGGCGACGATGTCGGCCGGAAGCGTGTGCACCGTCACGCCGTGGTTCGCCTTCAGTTCATCGAGCGCCATGGCGTTGTTGTAGTGAAACTCGGCAAGCATGGCCTGGTGCTCCGCCTCGCAGGCGATCTTGAAGATCGCCCGGTCGGCGGCGGTAAGGCTGTCCCACACTCCGGAATTGATGCCGAGCCCGACGGTGCAGCTACCTTCGGCCATGCTGGGGGAATAGTAGTGGCTGGCCGCCTCATGGAGGCGGAACTCGCGGTCGTTCCACGGGCCGATCCAGTCCGTGCCGTCGAGGCGGCCGTCCTGCAGTGCCGCGAGGATTTCAGCACCGGGGAGGCTGACGACGTTCATGCCGAGGCGCCTCCATACCTCGCCGCCGAGTCCGGGCATGCGGAAGTTGAGGCCGGC
>CAXNGA010000216.1:0-4441 GCA_964201375.1 Kaistiaceae bacterium | reverse complement strand
GCTCCTGCGGTCGCCGCGCCATCAGGCGGGGCGAGCCATGTAGTCCGGAAACCAGTTTTCGTGGGCCGACCGCAGCTTTGCAAGCGGCACGGCAAACGTACCGGTGCATGTCAGCTCCGCGCCGCCCGTCCGGCCGATGACCGAGACGGGAATCCCCGCCGCCGCAGCAGCAGTCGTGATGGCTGCGGCCGATTCCTGCGGCGCCGTGACGACGTAGCGTGCCTGGTCTTCGCCGAAGAGCCAGCCGAGGCGGTCGCCCGATGTGGCGAGGTTGATCGCAACGCCCATCCCGCCGGCAAGCGCCATCTCCACGAGGGCGATCGCGAGGCCGCCATCCGACACGTCGTGGCAGGCGGTGATTCGCCTGTCGGAGATCAGCGTCCGGACGAAATCGCCGTTCGCCTTCTCGGCCCGGAGATCGACCGGCGGCGGTGCGCCTTCGTCGCGGCCGAGGAGTTCCATGAGGTAGGCGGAGCGGCCGAGATGCGTGCCGGCCTTGCCGATGACGAGGATCGCCTCGCCTTCGGCCTTGAAGGCGATCGTCGCCATTGCAGTGGCATCAGGAAGGAGGCCGACGCCGCCGATGGTCGGCGTGGGCGGGATCGAGGCGCCGTTGGTCTCGTTGTAGAGCGACACATTGCCGGACACGACCGGGAAGTCGAGCGCGCGGGAGGCTTCGCCGATGCCGAGGATGGCCGCCGCGAACTGGCCCATGACGTCAGGCCGCTCGGGGTTGCCGAAATTGAGGTTGTCGGTGACGGCAAGGGGCAGGGCGCCCACCGCGGTCAGGTTCCGCCACGCCTCGGCCACCGCCTGCTTGCCGCCCTCGAAGGGATCGGCGGCGCAATAGCGCGGCGTGACGTCGGTGGTGAAGGCGAGCGCTTTCGCAGTGCCCGGCAGGCGGACCACGGCGGCATCGCCGCCGGGCCGCTGCATCGTGTTGCCCTGCACGAGATGGTCGTACTGCTCCCAGACGTAGCGGCGCGACGACATGTTGGGCGAGCCGATGAGGCGGACGAGCGCCTCGCCATAGTCGGCCGGCTCCGGGACGGAGGCGCGGTCGAGCGGGACGGGAGCGACGGGCTCGGTTCGCGGCCGGTCGTACTCGGGAGCCTGGTCGCCGAGCTCCTTGATCGGGAGGTTCGCCACCTCGACACCCTGATGGACGAGGCGGAAGCGGAGGTCGTCGGTGGTGCGGCCGATGACGGCGAAGTCGAGGCCCCACTTCCGGAAGATCGCCTCGGCGTCCTTCTCCCGCGCCGGGTCGAGCACCATGAGCATGCGCTCCTGGCTCTCGGACAGCATCATCTCGTAGGCCGTCATCCCCGTCTCGCGGGTCGGCACCCTGTCGAGTTCGAGGAGGATGCCGAGGTCGCCCTTGGCGCCCATCTCGACCGCCGAGGAGGTGAGGCCCGCCGCGCCCATGTCCTGGATCGCGATGACCGCGCCCGACGCCATCAGTTCGAGGCACGCCTCCAGCAGCAGCTTCTCGGAGAACGGATCGCCGACCTGCACGGTCGGCCTCTTCTCCTCGGCATCGGCGCCGCCGAAGGCAGCGGACGCCATCGTCGCGCCATGGATGCCGTCACGCCCGGTTTTCGAGCCGAGGTAAACCACCGGGCGGCCGACGCCCTCGGCCTGCGAGGTGAAGATCGCGTTCTTGTCGGCGATACCCGCGGCGAACGCGTTGACGAGGATGTTGCCGTTGTAACGCCTGTCGAACAGAACGCTGCCCGCGACCGTCGGAACGCCGAACGAATTGCCATAGCCGCCGACGCCACCGACGACGCCCGACACGAGGTGCCGCGTCTTCGGGTGCTCGGGCGCGCCGAAGAAAAGCGCGTTCATCGCCGCGATCGGCCGCGCGCCCATCGTGAACACGTCGCGAAGGATGCCGCCGACACCCGTCGCCGCGCCCTGGTAGGGCTCGATAAAGGACGGGTGATTGTGCGACTCCATCTTGAAGATGACCGCCTGGCCGTCCCCGATGTCGACCGCGCCGGCATTTTCGCCCGGCCCGTAGATGACGCGCGCGCCCTTGGTCGGCAGCGTGCGGAGCCAGCGCTTGGAGCTCTTGTACGAACAGTGCTCGTTCCACATCGCCGAGAAGATGCCGAGCTCGGTGATCGTCGGCTCGCGCCCGATGAGTTTCAGGATGCGCTGGTATTCGTCCGGCTTGAGGCCGTGCTCGGCGACGAGGGCGGGGGTGATGGCGACGGGAGCGTTCATGCCAGCACCTTGCCCAAAATACCCTCGAACAGCTTCCGCCCGCCGATCCCGCCCTGAGCGGGCTCCACCGCGTTTTCGGGATGCGGCATCAGCCCGAGCACGTTCCGCTTCTCCGACAGGATGCCGGCGATCGAATCGACCGAGCCGTTGACGTTCGCCGCCTCGGTGGTGCGCCCCTGTTCGTCGACGTAGCGGAACGCCACGCGGTCCTCGCCCTTGAGGCGCTTCAGCGTCTCGTCGTCGGCGCGGTAATTGCCCTCGCCATGCGCGACCGGCGTCGCGAACACCTCGCCCTTCCGGTAGGCGCGCGTGAACGTGCTGTCGCTCGTCTCGACGCGGAGGTTCACGTCGCGGCAGATGAAGGACAGGCGGCTGTTCCGCATCAGGACGCCGGGCAGCAGCCCGGCCTCGCAGAGGATCTGGAAGCCGTTGCACACGCCGAGGACGGCGACGCCGGCAGCGGCCGCGCCGGCTACGGCACGCATCACCGGCGACCGCGCCGCGATGGCGCCCGTCCTCAGGTAGTCGCCGTAGGCGAAGCCGCCGGGCAGCACGATCAGGTCGAGTTTCGGCAGGCTCGTCTCCGCGTGCCAGACCGAGATCGGCCGCTGGCCGGAGATCAGCTCGATCGCGGCGAGCATGTCGCCATCGCGATTGGAGCCGGGGAAGACGACGACGGCCGATTTCAAGGAGCGGTCACCGGACGGAGGGACTGGACGAGGTCGAGGAAAGCCTGATCAGGAATATGGGGGCCGAAATGGCATCCCATGCTCCACGCTGTCCAGAACGTGTAGCGCACGCCGTTATGGATAAGACATGCGCCATGTTGTGTCGGCGACATGGCGCGGCACATCGAGCCGATCGCGGCGTAGGTCAGCGTGAGCCCGCCTTCCGTCTCGATCGCGGTCACCGGGTGACCCCGGCTCGCGGAGAACGGTTCCTGGGCGACATCATCGGGAGGGCACCCGGTCATGCCATCCGGAACAGCGATGGCCTCGACGTTCAGGGCGCCGCGCTCGTTGCAGAACGGCGGCAGGCAGGTCGGGGCAACCGCACCCGTCCCGCGGCATCCACGAAACATCATCCGGTTTCCCCTCCAGATTCCCGGCCCGCCCATCCGCGTCAGCACGTCATTCCCCTTCGCCCTTGCGAGACCCTCTCGCGCTCGCTACAGCCCATGGAACCCGCGAAGGGTCCTGTGGTGCGGTGCTCCGAAGCGAGCCTGGGGGAGATCGGCATGGCCAAGAAGAAGAACGCGTTCTATGCGCAGTCCGGCGGCGTGACTGCCGTCATCAATGCGTCGGCATGTGGCGTCATTGAGACTGCGCGGGCGAACAAGGACAAGATCGGCAAGGTCTACGCCGGCCGCAACGGTATCCTCGGCGCGCTGAGCGAGGACCTGATCGACACCACCAAGGAGTCGGCGAAGTCGATCGCCGCGCTCCGTTACGCCCCGTCCGGCGCGTTCGGTTCCTGCCGTTACAAGCTCAGGAATTTCGACGTCGACAAGCGCGAATACGAGCGCCTGATCGAGGTCTTCGCCGCTCACGACATTGGCTACTTCTTCTACAATGGTGGCGGCGATTCCGCGGACACCTGCAACAAGGTCTCCCAGATCTCGGCGCGCCTCGGCTACCCGATCACCGCCGTCCACGTCCCGAAGACGGTCGACAACGACCTGCCGATCACCGACACCTGCCCGGGCTTCGGCTCGGTGGCAAAGTACATCGCCATCTCGACCCGCGAGGCCTCGTTCGACGTGGCGTCGATGGCGAAGACCTCGACCAAGGTCTTCATCCTCGAGGTGATGGGCCGGCACGCCGGCTGGATTGCCGCCGCCGGCGGCCTTGCCTCCGACGAGGACACCGAGATCCCGGTCGTCATCCTCTTCCCGGAAGTCCAGTTCGACCAGGCGAAGTTCCTCGCCAAGGTCGATGAGAACGTGAAGAAGTACGGCTACTGCTCGGTCGTCGTGTCCGAGGGCGTCAAGGGTGCCGACGGCAAGTTCCTCGCCGACCAGGGCCTCAAGGATGCCTTCGGCCACGCCCAGCTCGGCGGCGCCGCGCCGGTCGTCGCGTCGATCATCAAGCAGGGCCTGAACCTGAAGTACCACTGGGCCGTCGCCGACTACCTCCAGCGCGCCGCCCGCCACATCGCCTCCAAGACCGACGTCGACCAGGCCTACGCCGTCGGCCAGGCCGCGGTGGAGTTC
>CAXNGA010000215.1:0-4446 GCA_964201375.1 Kaistiaceae bacterium | reverse complement strand
GGCGCATCGCCGGATGAGGTGGCGGCGCATCTGATCACCATCGACTGGTTCGGTGCCCCTCTGCGTGCGACGTCCATCAACGGTGTCGCAACCGCACTGGAGGCGGTGCGGGACGACCTGGCGCGGCTCCCGCCGGACATGCACCCCATCTTCGCCACCTCCGCCGGCACCTACAACTGGCGGACGATCGCCGGAACCGACCGCCTGAGCGTGCACAGCTTTGGCGCCGCCATCGATCTGAATGTGGACTTCGCCGACTACTGGCGCTGGAACTCCAGAACCGGCCTCGAGAACGACGTGCCTTCGTACCGCAATCAGGTTCCCGTCGAAGTCGTCGAAGCATTCGAACGAGACGGGTTCGTCTGGGGCGGCAAGTGGTACCGGTTCGATACGATGCACTTCGAGTACCGACCCGAGCTCATCCGGCTGGCTCGAACTGCACGCTGCGACGGGTAGAGATCGACAGGGGAATTCGTGCCGCCTGAGCGCACGGAGATGCTGCTGGCAAACGGAGACATCTCGCGGGCACCGGGGCAAGTCCCGGCCTCCAGCCTCTGGTGCTTACGACCGGCCGACTGACCGCGTTTGACGCAGCCGCGATGGCGCGGCGTGTTCCAATGGACGGTACGGTCCCGGTTCCCTAGGGTCGTGACGACCGTCTGGCAGTCATCTCGAGAGGAAGATCATGTTCGCTGCGCTTTCCCCCGCGTCGCTCGCGAGGCTCAGCGCCCGGCATCCGTGGCTGACGATCGGCGCCTGGATCATCACGCTCGGCCTTGCGGCCGCTGCCGCAGCGCTCTGGCTCGGCGACGCGCTGACGACCAACAACGGGTTCACCAACACGCCAGAGGCCGAACAGGCGCAAAACCTCATCAACGAGCGGTTCTTCCCGCCGGGGCCGCGCGACACGACCGAGATCGTCTACATCCACTCCGGCACGCTCACGGTCGACGATCCCGCCTTCGCCGCCTACGCGGAGCGGGTCTTCGAGGCGGTTTCGGCGCTCGGGCCGGAGGTGATCCGGGACGGCATCTCCTGGTTCCGGATGCCGCAGCCGAACCTCGTCACGCTCGACCGCCGGGCCACGGGCCTCGTCTTCACGCTCGTCGACGACTTCCCGGCTCGCACCAATCGCGCGGCCTTCGTCGCAGCGCTCGGCGCGCTGACCGATCCGGATTTCGGCCTCCACGCACTGCGGACGCCCGGTGCTGGTCGGACCGAAATGGTCATCGTGCATTCGCCGGTCCATGCGATCGACAGCCCTGAATTCCGCCGGTTCACCGAGGATATCTTCCTCCGTCTGGTTGAACTCGGCCCATCGGCCGTGGCCGGTGCCGTGACCTATTACGCAACGGGTGACGCCGCGCTCGTGGCCGCCGATGGCACCGCGACGCTGATCCCGGTGATCCTCGGCAGCCGCGCCCAGCTGCCCGCGGTCCTCGATCTCGTGAACGAGGCGGACGGGGCGGCGGACTTCGAGGTGGCCATCACGGGTGCCGCCACCGTCGACCACGACTTCAACGAGATATCCGAGCGCGACCTCCGTCAGGGCGAGTTGCAGTTCGGCCTGCCGGCGGCGATCCTCGTCCTGGTTCTCGTCCTCGGCGCCGTGGTGGCGGCGCTCGTGCCGCTCGTGGTCGCCGCGGTGTCGATCGCCGTGGCGCTCGGGCTTGCCGCGGCGGTCGGGACCGTGACGGACCTCTCGCTGTTCCTCGTCAACATGGTCTTCATGATGGGGCTCGCGGTCGGCATCGACTACTGCCTGTTCATCATCGCCCGCTACCGCGAGGAGCGCGCGAACGGCCTTCCTGTCGAGGAGGCGATCGCGCGGACCGGCGGCACGGCGAGCCGGGCGGTGCTCTTCTCCGGCATCACCGTGGTCCTCGCCCTCGTGGGGCTCCTGTTCGTCCCGACGACGATCTTCTTCTCGCTGGGCCTGGGTGCCATCCTCGTGGTGCTGGTCGCCATCGCGGGCTCGCTCACGCTCCTTCCGGCGATCCTCTGCCTCCTCGGCGACCGGATCGAATGGCTGCGCATCCCGTTCATCCCCCGCGCCGATCTCAAACGAGCACGTGGCGGCCTGTGGGAGGCGATCGCCCGCGTGGTGATGCGGGCGCCGGTCGTCTCGCTGGTCCTCGCCGCGGGCGCTCTCCTTGCCCTTGCTTCGCCGGCGCTCGATCTCCGCACGGGAGGATCGGGCGTCTCGGCGTTCCCCGAATCGTTCGAATCCAGGCGCGGCTTCGAGATCCTCCAGGAGAAGTTCTCGACCGGCATCGTCGCCCCGACGGACGTGGTCATCGATGCCGATGCGGACGACCCCGCCATCCGCGCCGCGGTCGACGACCTCAGGGCCAGGATCACGGCCGATCCTGCCTTCGGGCCGATCGTCGAGCGGGTGTCCGCCGATCGCCGCACGATCTGGCTCCGCATGCCGGTGACGAACGGCGATTCGGTGAGCGACGAAGCGGTCGATGCGGTGAAGCGGGTGCGCAACGACTACGTTCCGGCGGCCCTTTCGGGCGTTCCGGCGACGGCTCTGGTCGGTGGCGAGACGGCCGCGAACATCGACTGGTTCGCCGTGGCGGATGCGGCGGCGCCCATCGTCTTCCCGTTCGTCCTCGTCCTCAGCTTCCTGCTCCTGCTCGTGGTGTTCCGGTCGATCGTGGTGCCGGTCAACGCGATCCTGATGAACCTTCTGTCGGTCGGGGCCGCATACGGGCTCCTGGTCCTCGTCTTCCAGAAGGGTTTTGCGGTGGAATTCTTCGGCTTCAGCCAGGTCGATACCATCGAGGCGTGGATTCCGATCTTCCTGTTCTCGGTGCTGTTCGGCCTGTCGATGGACTACCACGTGTTCCTGCTGAGCCGGATCCGCGAGCATTTCGGCGAGACGCGGGACAACGAGGCCTCGATCGTGTTCGGCGTCCGCTCGACGGCACGGCTGATCACGGGCGCCGCGCTCATCATGGTGGCGGTGTTCGGCGGCTTTGCGAGCGGCGACCTCGTGATGTTCCAGCAGGTCGGCTTCGGCCTCGGCGTTGCCGTGCTCCTCGACGCCACGATCGTCCGTTCGGTGCTGGTGCCGGCCTCCATGCGGCTCATCGGCCGGTGGAACTGGTACCTGCCGCCATTCCTGCGCTGGCTGCCGCACCTGTCGGTCGAGGGAGACGAACGGCCGGCGCCGCGCGCCGCGGAGTAGGGGTTCCCCGTGCCGTTTTTGCCCGCGTGTGTGTCCGCGGCGGCATTGCTCAGGGGTTCCCGACACCGTAGCGTGTGGTCTCGGCTCACGCCGGAGGTAACGACCGTCGAAGAGAACCCGCCGTGCTCGCGTGGTGGGAGGGGTTTCGGGGAAGCGATGAAGAGACTTCTGGCAGCCGTGGGCACCGCAGGCGCGCTCGTGGCAGCGGGCGCTGGCCAGGCCAGGGCGGAGTACGTCTGGGACGGGCCGCGCCTGATCGAGCAGGCGATCTACGGCCTGGGAACGGCCAACTATCTGTTCAATACCGATGGCTTCTTCAACGACGCTCCCGGCGACACATTCTCCCACCCCGTGAGCGGGTTCACCTTCGGCATCGGCGGCGGCTATGACTGGCAGACCGGCCCGGTGGTCTACGGCGTCGAGATGGTCGTCATCAGCGGCAATGGCGGCGTGGGCAACTACGACGTCCAGAGCCCGTTCGATCCCGACCAGGGTTTCGAGCTCAAGTTCCACTGGGCGGCCACGCTGAACGCAAGGCTCGGCTTCGCGCTCGACCGCACGCTGTTCTACGTCCAGGCCGGTCCCACCTTCACCCACCTGATCAACGAGGCCAATGACGAGCCGGACCGGGTTCGCCTCGGTCGCTGGCCGCTCGGCGTCAGTGCGGGCTTCGGCTTCGAGCGTGCCGTGACGGCCCGGATGGCCCTCGGCATCGGCTATCGCTTCCTCGCTTACGCACCGTTCTCGATCACCTCCAGCGGCCCGACGCCCACCGACCATGCTGTCCAGTACCGGGCGCACCTCGTCCACACGACGGTGACCTGGCGCTACGACCAGCCGGAGGAAGTCCGCGGCCGCGGCCTCGACGGTTTCGACTGGCGCGGCCTCTATGGCGGCGTGCTCTACGGCTCGCCATCGTCGTTCCACGCGGTGGCCGGATTCAACTTCGTTCTCGGCGATCGTTTCGTCTTCGGCCCCGAAGCGCGCGGCGCGCTGTTCACCTGCTGTAACCTCACCTATGGTGCCGACGTGATGGCGCGGGCCGGCGTCATCATCGGCCAGTACCTCCTCGTCTATGGCGAGGCGGGTATGCGCTGGCGCGACACCACCCGGTTCGCCACGGTCGGCGGCGGGATGGAGATCGCGATGTCGCCCCGTGTCAGGGGCGTCATGGAGCTCGCCGCGCTGCGCAAATCCGGCGGCGACTGGGGCGAAGTGTCGTTCATGGGCGGCGTAAGAGTCCATCTCGG
>CAXNGA010000214.1:0-4451 GCA_964201375.1 Kaistiaceae bacterium | reverse complement strand
CCTGCTCGTAGCCGAGCAGCAGCGCCTCGTGGCTGGTGAAGAAGTCCGTCGTCTGGAGCGTCGGCGTCGTCTGCGAATCGATCCCGCAGGCGCGCATGAAGGCCATCGCCTCCGAGATGCGGTCGGCGACCTCCTGGTACTGGTGGCTCTGCGGGCTGTCCTTCACGAACCCCAGCATCCACTGGTGGACGTGTTCGAGATTGGCGTAGCCGCCGGTCGCGAACGCGCGGAGGAGATTCAGCGTCGCGGCCGACTGCCGGTACGCCATCTCGAGCCGCGCCGGATCGGGGATTCGGGCGGCTTCGGTGAACTCGATGCCGTTGATGATGTCGCCGCGGTAGGCCGGCAGCTCCGTCCCGGCGATCTTCTCCATCGGCGAGGAGCGCGGCTTCGCGAACTGCCCGGCGATGCGGCCGACCTTCACGACCGGCATCGCGCCCGCGAATGTCATCACGACCGCCATCTGCAGGTAGAGGCGGAACAGGTCGCGGATCGAGTCCGCGCCATGCTCGGCGAAGCTCTCGGCGCAGTCGCCGCCCTGCAGCATGAAGGCCTCGCCCGCAGCCACCTTGGCGAGCTGGCGCTTCAGCTTCCGCGCCTCGCCCGCGAAGACGAGGGGAGGGAAGGTCGCAATTCGCGCTTCCATCGCCGCGAGTGCGGCGGGATCGGGATACTCCGGGGACTGCTCGATCGGTCGCGACCGCCAGCTGTCCGGGGACCAGGCCTTGCCCATGAAAGCCACTCCAGAATGCGGCGGAGCCGCGCAGCGTTTCCGCCGCCCCGCCGGGAAGGGCGGCGTTATACACATGGAAGATGGAGATCACCATTCCCGCACGGAAGGGCAGACATCGGGCGATGGCCGTCCTGATCGCCGCGGCGGCAATGCTAACGGCCACGACCGCAGTGACGCAGCCGCTCGCGACCGGCGCCCGCGTCATTGCCGATGCCGGCCGCCTGCGCGTCGCGATCGACGTCCCGGAGGCGATCCCGCATCGGGCCACGATCGCCGCCGGAACCAACGTCCTCAACATCGATCTGCCCGGCAATGTCGAGATTCTGCCCAGGGTATGCGAGGCCATCCTCGCCTCGCCCGTCATAACGGCGTGCGACCACGGCCGGTTGCTCGTCGGCTATTCCCGCATCAGGATCGTCCTGCCCGGCTGCGGCACGATCGACGAGAGCCGGCTGATCGAGCCGCTCGCCGGAGAGCCCGGCCAGATCCTGGTCGACGTCGTCTACGGCCGGCCGGTGCGGTGCGTGATGATGGCTAGCTGACGGGCGCGCCGCGGCGCCAGCTGCGGCTTGGCGTCCGCATCGTCACGATCTCTTCCGCGACGGTGGGGTGGAGCGCCATCGTGGCGTCGATCCCTGCCTTGGTGGCACCGAGCTTGAGCGCCACGGCCATCAGCTGGATCAGTTCGGGCGCCTCGTCGCCGAGGATGTGGCAGCCGACGATGCGGTCGGAGCCGGCATCGACGATCAGCTTGATGTGAATGCGCTCGTCGCGGCCGGAGAGCTGGTTCCGCATCGGGTTGAAGACGGTCTCGTAGAAGTCGAGCGCCTCGCACGCTTCCTGCGCCTCCTCCTCGGTCATGCCGACGGCCCCGATTTCGGGGATGCCGAACACGGCATGCGGCACGCCCGTGTGATCGACGACGATGTCCTTGCCGCCGAAGAGGTTGTCCGCGACCGCATGGCCCTCGCGGATCGCGACGGGCGTGAGGTTCACGCGGTTCGAGACGTCGCCGATCGCATAGACGTTCGGCACGGACGTCCGATGCCGCCCGTCGACGACGATGGCGCCGCTGCCGTCGAGAAGGACGCCCGCGTCGGCAAGGCCGAGGCCCGCCGTGTTCGGTGTCCTGCCGATTGCCATCAGCACGTGATCGGCCTCGATCGCTGCGCCCCCCTGCGTCCGGGCAAGGAGGCCCGCGGAGGTGCGCTCGATCGATGCGAGTCGGTCGCCGAGGCGGATGGTGATCCCGCGCTTCTCCATGGCGGAATGCATTGCGTTCCGGATCGACACGTCGAACGGGCGGAGGATCTCGGTGCCGCGGTGGAGGATCGTCGTCTGGGCACCGAGGCCGTTCATGATCCCGGCGAACTCGACGGCAACATAGCCGGCCCCGACGATGAGGATCGCCTTTGGCAGCGCCGGGAGGTGGAACATCTCGTCCGAACTGATCGCAAGGTCCCCGCCCGGAATGCCGGTGCCAGGATTGGGATGGCTGCCGGTAGCGATGAGGATCGTCGCCGCGGTGATCTCCCTGCCCGATGAGACGAGCCGGATGCGGTTGGGCGACACCAGGACGGCGCGGTCGTGGAAGATCGCCACGCCCGCCGAATCGAGGCCACGGATGTAGGCGGCGTTGAGCCGGTCGATCTCGCGGTCCTTGTTCGCGATCAGTCTCGTCCAGTCGAAGGTCGGCTCGCCCGGGTCGAAACCGTAGCCCACGCTGTCCTCGAACGCGTCGCGGAAGCGGGCGGCGTACGCCATCAGCTTCTTCGGCACGCAGCCGCGGATGACGCAGGTGCCCCCGACGCGGCTCGATTCGGCCAGCGCGACGCGCGCGCCGTGGCGCCCGGAAATGCGGGCGGCCCGGACGCCGCCCGAGCCGCCGCCAATGACGAAGAGGTCGAAGTCGAAAGCGTCAGCCATTGGCCTCGGACAGGTGCAGGAGAGGCCGCACGCACGCTCCGGCCATGAGAAGTGCAGCCGGCTAGAAGGCGATGTTCAGGCGCTGAAATTCCGCCAGCGTTCGGTCGAGAAGCTCATTGGAGAGCCGCTCCGACCATGCCTGCAGCGTTTCCACGGTCTGCTGCATCATCGGCTGGCCCTGCAGGGCCAGCTTCTGCCCGGCCGGGCTCTGGTAGAAGGCCGTGATCTGGCGGAGTTCTTCCTCGGTGAAGACGAGCGCCCAGACGCGAGCGACGTCGTTGTCGAGGTCCAGCCGGCGCTGCACGAGGTCGAGCGCGGCGGCCTGAACCGTCGCGGTGATCTGGCGGTAGAGGTCGGGACGCTGCTGCATCAGCACGCCTTCGACCTGGGTGGCGACGTTTGGCAGAACGAGGTCGAAATCCCGGTCGGTGCCGAGCGCGCGGATCGCCTCGGTCGCCGCCTGGAGATGGCTGGGGGTGATCTCCTGCGCGGTGGCCGGGCCGGCTTGCAGCGCGGCGATGACCGAAAGGGCGATGGCGCCGATGAGGGCCCGAGCTCTGTGCATCCCGTTCTCCTAGCGCCGAAGGCCGGCGGGCTTCAGCCGAATGACGTCGTTCTGCCGCGCGATGACCGCCTCGGAGGCAATGCCGAGGAACAGTCCGTGGCCCATAACACCGGCGATCACATCAAGGCCAGCGGCGAGTGCTTCTGGATCGGGAATGCGGCCAAACGATGCGTCGATGATGTAGTGCCCGCCGTCGGTCCGGTACGGATCGGCCCCGGCCCGGCGGACCTTCATCGGGCCGGCGAGCCCGAGCCGGGCGGCCAGCGCGGCGATGGCGCGCTCGGTGGCGCCGAGGCCGAACGGCGCGACCTCGATCGGCAGCGGAAACGCGCCGATCATCGCCACGACCTTCGAATCGTCGGCGATGACGACCATCCGCTTCGACGCGGTGGCGACGATCTTCTCGCGGAGGAGGGCGCCGCCCCCGCCCTTCACGAGGCGAAGCTGGTCGTCGAGTTCGTCCGCGCCGTCGATCGTGACGTCGAGGGCAGGCTCCTCCTCCAGCGTGGCGAGGCGGATGCCGAGCGAGCGGGCAAGGTCCGCGGTGCGCTCGGAGGTCGGGACGCCCACGATATCGAGACCGTCCTTCACCTTCTCGGCGAGCGCCCGGACGAACTGGTCTGCGGTCGAACCCGTGCCGAGGCCGAGCTTCATGCCCGAGACGATGCCGTCGAGGGCGGCAATGGCGGCTCTGCGCTTCCGGTCATCGCCCGACGAGGCGGCGCTTCCTGCGGAAGCGGCGGAACGGGCGATCTCCAATGCAGGCTCCATTGCGGTTCGGCGGCGGTCGCGCTGCTTATCACGGGAGGCATGGCGGCGCCACAGCGCCGCGGACGGAGGTTTTGCCGGTCCGCGGCCTTTCATTTCGCGCCGTTCTGCTTAGGGTGCGCCGGGTTTTCAGACCCGGAGCCGACCTTGACGCAACCCCCGATCCTCGTCCTCGACCTCGACGGCACCCTCGTCGATACCGCGCCCGACCTCATGGCCGCACTCAATGTGTGCCTGACGCAGGAGGGCCTGCGGAACATGACGCTGGACGAATCGATCGCCATGATCGGCGCGGGGGCGCGCGCCCTCCTGGAGCGCGGCCTCGCCGCCACGGGCGCGGAGCGCAGCAAGGCCGAGGTCGATGCGCTTTTCGGGGTCTTCCTCGACCACTATACGGCGCACATCGCCGACATGAGCCGGCCTTACCCCGGCGTCATCGATGCGATCGACCACTTCGCC